>NZ_CAJMXC010000026.1:0-21157 GCF_905219715.1 Olsenella sp. CU969 | reverse complement strand
GTGCGGTGGCGGTCGTGGGTCCAACGGCGCAGGTCGTGGGCCCGGAACCCGAAGACCCCGGCGCGCCGGGCGCGGCCCGGGATCGAGGCGTCCATGTAGGGGCCGAACACCTCGGGGACCACCGAGACGGCATCCACGATCATCGCGGCACCCCCTCCCCTCCCTCGGGCACGATGCCGCGGGGCAGCTCCATGACCACGCGGTCGGGCGACACCGAGACGATGAAGCCGTCCACCACGGGGACGAGGAGCTCGCCGTAGGGGCCGCGGACCTCCCAGACGTCGTTGGCGGGGCCGCGCATTACCGCGGAGACGGTCCCGAGCGGGCCGCGGGCGGCGTCTGCGACCTCGATGCCCACGATGGCGGCGGGGTCGTGGACGAGGAGGTCTTCTGGGAGGTCGGCCTCGTCCACGAGCAGGTAGCGGCCACAGAGCTCCTCGGACGCGCCGAGCGAGTCCACGCCGGCGAGACGCACGGCCTGGCCCGACCCGCCGTCGCGGACCGACTCGACCTCGGTGACGCGGGCGCCGTGCAGGGTGGGCGGCACGACGTGGACCGTGATGCCGGGCCTCAGAAGAAAGGGAAGACCGTCCACGGGTGCGCAGACGATCTCCCCCTTGGCCCCGCGCGCCTTGGCGACGGAGCAGACGATGCGATACCGGGAGGCCATGGGTCTAGCCCAGCACCTCGACGTCGACCGCAGTGCCCACGCGGGCGCCGAGGGCGCGGGCGAGGGTGCGGATGGCCTTGATGGTGCGGCCGCGGCGGCCGATGACCTTGCCGGCGTCGTCGGGGGCGCAGGTGACCTCGATGAGGGTGCCCTCCATGGCGTCGGTCACATCGNGGGACACGNCGTCGATGTCGTCCACGAGGCCGCAGACCACGAGCTCGACGAGGTCGGCGACGCGGTCGGACGGCATCTCGTCGGGCAGCCGGACGTCCTGGCTCTCGGTGTCGGCCATGCTACTCGGCGTCCTCGGCAGCGGCAGCGGCGGCCTCCTCGGCGGCTACGCGGTCCTTCTCGATCTGCTTCTTGGACTTCTTGACCTTCTNCTCGGGCGCGGGCTTGTCACCCTCGCGCACGATCTCGATGAGGGAGGCGACCTTGTCGCTCGGCTTGGCGCCCTTGGCGATCCACGCGTCGACCTTGTCGAGGTCGATCTCGATCACATGGGGATGGGTGAGCGGGTTGTAGATGCCGACCTGCTCGATGAAGCGGCCGTCGCGGGGCATGCGCTCGTCGGCGACGACGACGCGGTAGAACGGGCGCTTCTTGGCACCGTGACGGGCCAGACGGATCTTGACTGCCAATGGGACTCCTCTAGACGAATGCGCCCTGGCCGGGCCATGGGGCGCAAACCACACAAAAGCGTCGATAATCATAGAACATGGCGGCCTGGCGTGAAACCCCCGCTTTTGGCGCTCGCCACACTTTTCCCACGGTGCGGCCCCGGGAGCCCGACCGACGTGGCTCGAATTGTATCGAATGCGTGAGAATCCCGATGCTTGAAAAGAAGTCGCCGATCGTGGTGTCTCATTTTCAGATGATGGGTACACGGTTGAAGACACAGCAAGAAGCACGTGCGACCGCACCGTGATTCCCGGGCGCAAGGGTCCAGAGCAAGGAGGAGCGATGAACATCCTGGTTGTCGAAGACGAGAAGAACCTCAACGACGCCATGTGCCACGTCCTGACGGAGGACGGCTGCCACGCGAAGGCCGCATACGACGGCAAGGCCGGCTACGAGCTCGCGAAGACCGGCGAGTACGACGTCGTGGTCCTCGACGTCATGCTCCCCGAGATGGACGGCTTCGAGGTCGTGCACCAGCTGCGTCGCGACGGCGTGGCCACCCCCGTCATCATCGTGACCGCCAAGACCTCCACCACCGACAAGATCGAGGGACTCGACTGCGGCGCGGACGACTACATGACCAAGCCCATCGACACCGACGAGCTNCTCGCCCGCATCCGCGCCCTCTCCCGCCGCAAGGGCGAGGTGCNCATCGACGAGATGAAGTTCGGCGACCTGGCCCTCGACCTCCACACCCACGACCTGCGCTGCAACGGCCGCGACGTGCACCTCTCCCAGAAGGAGTTCGAGGTCATGCGCATNCTCATGAGCTCCACGGGCCGCGTGGTCTCCAAGCACGACCTCCTCGCCTCCATCTGGGGCACCGAGGGCGACACCAGCGAGAACTCCGCCGAGGCCTACNTCTCCTTCCTGCGCAAGAAACTTTCCCACCTGCACTCCGAGGTGCAGATCACGACCCTGCGCATGCTCGGATACCGCCTGGAGGAGCTCGGCTAGGCCCCGTACAGCCCANACCGGNGCACCCGNGNCGCCCCGCACCGGCCGNTGCGGGGNGCCTCCCCTTTTGGGCCCGGGTCTGCAGACGCTATGATGGGGGCGGTCGGTCGTACGGGGGAAGCGCAGGGATTCCATGCNCGAGAGGCTCCAACGCAACNTCATGGTGCTCACCATGACCCTGCTCGCCCTGGTCCTCTTCGGCGCCTTCGCCGTCTCCTACACCACCACCCAGCAGCAGCTCGGCCAGNTCGTNATGGCGTCGCTCGACCGCGTCCTCGACACCACCACCCCCATGCGCCCCTACATCGGCGTGCTCGCGGCCTCGGGCGACGGCGACCGCCACGGCTANGGCCAGATGGCCGTCTACTGGATCGACATCGACAGGGAGACCGGCCGCATCGTCGGCAACGACACGGCGGCCATCATCGGCCCCAAGGCCGTCTCGGCCNCCCTGTCGGCGAGCGACGCCTCCGACGGGGAGACGGGCTACCTCCCCGACTTCGACATCGTGTGGAAGCGCGGCGCCACCCCCTCCGGCGAGCGCATCGCCGTCGCCAACACCACCGGCATCGGCCAGGCACTCTCCAACCAGCTCTACGTGAACATCGCCGTGGGCGTGGCGGGCCTCTCGGTCATCGCGCTCGTCATGTGGCACATCTCCCGTTGGATCGTGCGGCCCGTACGCCTCTCCTGGGAGGCCCAGCGCCAGTTCACGGCCNACGCCTCCCNCGAGCTCAAGACCCCGCTGGCCGTCATCCTCGCCAACACCCACATCCTCAAGGGCGACCTCGACCGCATCCCTGAGGACGACCGCCGCTGGGTGGAGTCCACCGATATGGAGGCCGAGCGCATGAAGGAGCTCGTCACGAGCCTCCTCGAGCTCTCCCGCGCCGACGAGGACCGCTTCAACAGAGGGTCGGTNTACCACATGGAGGACTGCGACCTCTCCGAGCTCGTGAGCGGCATNACNATGCAGTTCGACGTCGTGGCCTTCGAGAGCGGCCACATGATCTCGGAGGACATCCAGGGCGGCGTCCACGTGAAGGCGGACCCGGGCTTCATCGAGAAGGTCGTGAAGATCCTGCCCGACAACGCCGTGAAGTACTCCACGCGCGGCGACACCGTGGACGTGTCCCTCAAGGTGAACGCCAAGCGGCGCCAGGCCGTCTTCTCAGTGCGCAACTACGGCGACACCCTCTCCCCCGCCGACATCGAGCACATCTTCGACCGCTTCTACCGCACCGACAGGGCGCGCAGCCGCGCCACCGGCGGGTTCGGCCTCGGCCTGCCCATCGCCAAGGCCATCGTCGACGGCCACGACGGCTCCATCTCGTGCACGAGCACGGACGAGGACGGCACCACGTTCTCGTTCTCGCTGCCCATGGCGTGACCATGGGACCCGACGCCGGCCGCCCCCACGAGCTCGAGGCGATCCCCTGGAAGGGGCCCGCCGTGGGCCTACTGGACCTNGACGCCTTCTTCGCCTCNGTGGAGCAGCTCGACCACCCCGAGTGGCGCGGCAGGCCCGTCATCGTGGGCGGCAGTGCCGGTAGGCGCGGCGTGGTGTCGACGGCGAGCTACGAGGCGCGCGCCTACGGCGTTCACTCGGCCATGCCGAGTGCCCAGGCCGAGCGGCTGTGCCCCCAGGCGATCTGGACCCGCGGGAGGTTCGACCGCTACCGCGAGATGAGCCGCAGGGTGATGGACATCCTGCTGGCCGAGACGCCCCTCGTGGAGCAGGTGTCCATCGACGAGGCTTTCTTCGACGTGACGCCGGGCCGCTTCTCGCGCGAGCACCCCGTGGCCATCTGCCGCCGGGTGCGGGACGCCGTGGCGGCGCTGGGGGTGACGTGCTCCATCGGGCTCTCCACGTCCAAGACCGTGGCCAAGATCGCGTCGGACAAGGAGAAGCCCCGCGGCCTCACGGTGGTGCCGCCCGGGACCGAGGNGCTCTTCCTCCGGGACCTCCCCGTGCGCGACATGAGCGGCGTGGGCCCCGCGACNGAACGGACCCTCATGTCCCACGGCATCCGCACGCTGGGCGAGCTGGCCGCCGGCGACCCGGCCGAGATGGCCCGGCTCCTGGGCGTGGCGGGGCCCGCCCTCGTCGAGCGAGCGGCNGGCCGCGAGCANTCCCCCGTCCTCGCNGCCGACGACGCCGAGGAGCCCAAGTCGGTGAGCAACGAGCGGACGTTCGCCCGCGACCTCACGCAGGCGGCCGACGTGGAGGCGGCCGTGCTCTCGGTGGCGGCCAAGGTGGGCACCCGCCTGCGCNCCAAGGGGCTCGCGGGGTCGGAGGTGACCCTCAAGCTGAGGTTCGACTTCGAGCACGGCCGCACAGCCCAGCGCCGGCTGGCGGCTCCCACCGACGACGAGTCGGTCTTCGGCCGCGCCGCGCTCGACCTCCTCCACGAGGTGTGGCGCCCCGGCGTGGCCGTACGGCTCGTGGGTGTGGGCGTCTCGCGTTTCGGCGAGGCCGCCGCCCCCGAGCAGCCCACGCTCTTCCCCGACGCCATGCTGGGCGGCGACGGGGACGGGCGCGACGGAGTCTCCCCCGCGCCCAAGGGGCGCAGGGAGCTCAGCGTGGCCCTCGACGAGCTGCGGGAGCGGTTCGGCGCCGGCGCGGTCTCCTACGGGCGCGACCTCCGCCTCAAGGACGAGACGAGCGACACGGTGCCCATGAACAAGTGACGCCGCCGGCTCAGATCTCGATGCGCGGGGCGTCGGCCCAGAGGTTCTCGATCCGGTCGAAGGCGCGCTGCTCGGGCTTGAAGACGTGCACCACCACGGGGCCGTAGTCGATGAGGACCCAGGACATGCCGTCCCTGCCCTCCACGGAGAGCGGCTTGACGCCGCACCCGGTGCGAACAGCCTCCTCCACGGCGTCCATGACGGCGTGGGCCTGGGGGTTGTTGGCGACGGTGGCGACGACGATGCAGTCGCACACGTCGCTCTTGCCGGTGACGTCGATGATGGCGACGTCCTGGGCCTTCTTGGAGTCGGCGGCCTCGGCGGCCGTGCGGGCGATCTCTTGGGGCGTGCTCATCGGTGGGTCGCGTCCTTTCCTGTGACGAGTTCGTTGTAGATGTCGATGGTACCGGGATAGAGGTAGCGGCGGGTCTGGACCACGTAGGCCACCCCGTCGCAGNAGCAGGTGCGGTAGAGGTCGTCGAGAGTCGCCTCGCCCACCATGGCGCGCTGGGCGTCGAGCGGCCCCTTGGAGCCGCGCAGGGGCTCGATGCCGTCGGCAACGAAGAGCACCTCGTCGAGCGGCGCCATGTCCCGGGCCCCCGTGGTGTGGCGCGCCACGGCGCGGAGCACCCCCGGTGACAACCACGGGTAGCGNCCCGGCAGCGTCCTGGAGGCAAGCAGGCCGTGGATGAGGGGGCGCACGAGGTCCAGGGGCACGCCGAGGTCGATGCCCGCCTCCTCGGCCGGGCCCACCAGCTCGGCGTCGGGGCGCGCCTTCTCCCAGTCGTGCAGGATGCCGGCCACCCGGGCGTCGAAGGTGTCGACGCCGTAGGCGGTGGCGAGGGCCTCGGCCGTGCGGCCCACGGACAGCGAGTGGGCGAGCCGCCCCGGGCGGTGGGCGAGACGGTCGGAGAGGTCGGCCTCCAGCCCCTCCACGGTGCGGGCCTGGGCGCCGGANAGGGTCGAGGGCGCCTCGAGCAGGGCCTCGAAGCGCGAGGTGTCGGGCGCGGCGCTCACGACTCCCCCCCCTGGCCGCCGACGGACTCCCCCGTCACGGCCTCCCAGCCGTAGAGGCCGCGCTTCTCGATGTAGCCGACCACGGAGTCGGGCGTGAGGTAGCGCAGCGACTGCCCGGCCGCCCGGCGGCGGCGCAGGTAGGAGGAGCTGATGGCGAGGGCGGGAACCTCGAGGTAGAACACCTGGAAGCCGAGGCCCGAGGCCTCGATGGCGCGGCGCGCCCGCTCGAGGTCGTACCCGGGGCGCGTGACGCCCACGAGCGTGGCGAGGGACGCGATGCGGGCGGCGTCGTGCCAGTGCACGATGTCGATGATGGCGTCGGCGCCGGTGACGAAGAAGAGCTCGACGTTGTCCGGGTAGGCGGCGCGGAGCTCCTCGAGGGTGTCGGCGGTGTAGGTGACGCCGGGCCGCTCCACCTCGAGGCGCGAGGCCTCGAAGACGGGGTTGTCGGCCGTGGCGAGCAGCGTCATGGCGAACCGGTCCTCCGCAGCCGACACGGGCCGGTCCTGCTTGAAGGCGGGGCTGCCGGCGGGCATGAAGTGCACCACGTCGAGGTCGAGGTCGCCGGCCACCTGCTCGGCGGCCACGAGGTGCCCGTTGTGGATGGGGTCGAACGTGCCGCCCATCACGCCGAGCCGGTAGGTGCGGGCCGGGTCGTCGCCGAGGCGCGGGAGCCCCTCCCAGGCGCTCACCCGCGCACCTGCCCGTCGCCCCTGAGGACGTACTTGGTGGACGTGAGCGCCGAGGCGCCCATGGGCCCGCGCACGTGGAGCTTCTGGGTGGAGATGCCGATCTCCGCCCCGAGGCCGAACATGCCGCCGTCGGTGAAGCGGGTGGACGCGTTGACGTACACCGCCGCCGCGTCCACGCCGGCGAGGAAGCGCTCGGAGGCGCGGTAGCTCTCGGTCACGATGCACTCGGAGTGGCCGGTGCCGTAGCGGTTCACGTGGGCAACGGCCTCGTCGACGCCGTCGACGAGCCTCACGCTCATGGCGAGGTCGAGGTACTCGCGGCCCCAGTCGTCCTCGGAGGCCTCGGCCNTCNCGATGTCGGCCGCGCGGCNGACGTCGCGCGCCCCCTCGTCGCCCACAAGGGCGACACCGCGCTCAGCGAGGGCGCGGCACACGCCGGGCAGCAGCCGGTCGGCGGCGGCGCGGTCCACGAGGAGCGACTCCGCCGCATTGCAGACGCCGGGGCGGCTCGTCTTGGCGTTGACGACGATGGCCTCGGCCATGGCGGCGTCAGCGCTCCCATCGAGGTAGATGTGGCAGTTACCCGTGCCGGTCTCGATGACGGGGACCGTGGACTCCTCCACGCAGGTGCGGATGAGCGAGGCGCCGCCGCGGGGGATGAGCACATCCACGAGGCCCGTGGCGTGCATGAGGTCGACGGACGAGGAGCGCTCGGTGGACTCCACGTAGCGCACGACGTCGGGCGAGAGGCCCGTCGAGGCGATGCCGCGGCGCGCCGCGGCGGCCATGGCGGCGCAGGTCTCCATGGCGGCCGAGCCGCCCCTGAGTACGCAGGCGTTGCCCGAGCGCAGGCAGAGGGCGATGGAGTCGGCCGTCACGTTGGGGCGCGCCTCGTAGATGATGGCCACGACGCCGAGGGGCACCGAGACCTCGGTGAGGGAGATGCCGCTCGCGAGCACGCGGCCCCCCTCGACGGCGCCGAGCGGGTCCTCCTGGGCCGCCACCTCCGCCATGGCGGAGGTCACCTGGGCGAGGCGGTCGCGGTCGAGCAGGAGGCGGTCTAGCAGCGGGCCGGGCATGCCGGCCTCGCGCCCGCGGGCCATGTCGCGGGCGTTGGCCTCGCAGACGGCGTCGGCCTCGGCGTCGATGGCCGCGGCGGCCGCCAGGATGGCGGCGGTGCGGGTCTCGGCGGGGGCGGCGGCGAGGGCGGGTGCGGCGGCCTTGGCGGCCCTGGCGCAGCGGGTGGCGTCTGACTCGGTCATGGTCGGACCTCTCGGTGGAAGGGTTAGAAGACGAGGAGCTCGTCGCGGTGGATGGCGGGGACGTCGGCCTTGTCGGGCAGGAAGCGGGCCACCACGTCGAGGGGCAGGCCGCGCGACTTGGCGAGGTCGGCGGAGCAGTAGCGCGTGACGCCGCGGGCCACGAGGGCGCCGTCCGGCCCCACGACCGAGACGACGTCGCCCTCGTCGAAGGTGCCCGAGACGGAGCGCACGCCCACGGGGAGCAGCGACGCCCCCTGGCTGCGGATGGCGTCGGCGCACCCGGCGTCGACGCCCACGGTGCCGGCCGCCCTGTTGGCGATGCCGATCCAGAGCTTCCTGGCCTGCTCCCGCGGCGCCCCGGGGCTGCCGAACTCCGTGCGTCTGCCCCGGCCGAGCACCGCGTCCACGAGGGAGCGGGGCCGGCGCCCGTGGCAGATGGTCATGGGAATGCCGGCGGCGAGGAGGGCGCNGGCGGCGCGGAGCTTGNCGGCCATGCCGCCCGTCCCCACCGACGACCCGGCACCGCCGGCGCAGGCGACGAGGTCCGCGTCGATGCGGTCGACGTGCTCGATGAGCTCGGCGTCCGGATGGGTGGACGGGTCGGCGGTGAACATGCCGTNGATGTCCGNGAGGATGNCATAGCGCTCGGCACCCACGAGGGTGGACACGATGGCGCCGAGCATGTCGTTGTNGCCGAAGACGAACTCGTAGGCGGCGACGGTGTCGTTCNCGTTGACCACGGGCACGGCGCCGAGCTCGAGCAGGTAGTCGAGGGTGTTCCGCGCGTTGAGGTAGCCGCGNCGGNCNACGNCGTCGCGGCGGNNGAGCAGCACCTGGCCNCAGGGGCACCCGTGGGCGGCGAGCCGCTCGGCATAGACCTCGGTGAGGGCCGCCTGCCCGGCCGAGGCGCAGGCCTGCAGGGCCGGGATGTCGGAGGGCCGCTCGGCGAGCCCGAGGCGCTCCATGCCCGCGGCCACGGCGCCGGAGGACACGAGCACGGGCCGGAAGCCCATCCCCTTGAGCTCCACGAGCTGGTCGACGAGGGAGGAGAGGTAGGCGTAGTCCAGGGACCCGTCGGGGCCCACCAGGGTGGACGAGCCCACCTTGGCCACGATGACGCGGTCGAGCTCCTCGGAGTGCCTCATGACTCCCCCTCCCCGTCCTCGGCGGCCTCCCCGTCGAGCTCGGCGAAGTCGTCCTCGGACGGCGCTCCCNCGTAGGTGAAGGCGAAGTCGAGGACGCGCACCTCGTCGCCGGCCCTGACGCCGGACTTGGCGAGCAGGGCGTCGAAGCCCATGCGGTCGAAGCGGTGCTGCAGGTAGCCCACGGCCTCCTCGTTATCCCAGTCGGTCTGCACCACGGCGCGCTCGAGGTTGACACCGGACGCCTCCCAGACGCCACCCCCGAGGTTGCGCACGGTCATGACGCGGTCGTTGCGCTCGCGGCGCGCCTCCCAGACGCGCTCGAACTCGGAGGCGTCGGCGGTCGGGGCCTCGACCTGGGCCCTGAGGTCGGACACCATGGCCCCCACGGCGCGCTCGAGGGCGTCGATGCCGGCGCCGGTGACCGNGGAGACGGCGAAGAACGGGCNGCCGTCGGCCATGGCCCGCTCGCGGAGCCGCTCCACGGCCTCGGAGGTGCCGGGCATGTCCGACTTGTTGGCCACGACCACCTGGGGGCGGTCGGCGAGCTCGGCGCCGTGGCGCGCGAGCTCCTCGTTGATGACCTCGTAGTCGCGNACGGGGTCGCGGCCCTCGAGGCCGCCGGTGACGTCCACCACGTGCATGATGAGGGCGGTGCGCTCGATGTGGCGGAGGAACTCGTGGCCGAGGCCCTTCCCCTCGCTCGCGCCCTCGATGAGGCCGGGGACGTCGGCCGCCACGAAGGAGGTGTCCCCGGCGCGCACGACGCCGAGGTTGGGCACCAGCGTCGTGAAGGGGTAGTCGGCGATCTTGGGCCTGGCCGCGCTCATGCGGGCGATGAGGGAGCTCTTGCCCACGGATGGCATGCCCACGAGGGCGGCGTCGGCCATGAGCTTCATCTCGAGCTCAATCCAGTGGTCGCGGGCCGGCTCGCCCTTCTCGGCGAAGGCCGGGGCGCGNCGCACCGACNTGACGAAGTGGATGTTGCCGCGGCCGCCGACGCCGCCCGGCGCCACGACGACGCGCTCGCCGGGGACGGTGAGGTCGCAGATCTCGGCCGCGGGCTCCATGGTCTCGGGGTCGAGCTCGCGGACCACGGTGCCCANGGGCNCGCGCAGCACGAGGTCGGCGCCGTCGAGGCCGTGCTTGCGGGCCCCCTGGCCGTGGGTGCCGCGCTCGGCCCTGAAGTGGTGCTTGTAGCGGTAGTCGATGAGCGAGGAGAGCTNGGGGTCGCACTCGAGGACCACGTTGCCGCCGTGGCCNCCGTCCCCGCCGTCGGGCCCTCCCNTGGGGACATGGGCCTCCCTGCGGAAGCTCATGCAACCGGCGCCTCCGTTGCCTCCGCACACGTTGATGCGGGAAATGTCGGTGAACTGCGGCATGGCTTGTTCCTTCTGGCTAAAAGAAAGGACCCCCGACGACGTTGACGGGGGTCCCGGACCGATCCTTGATGGAGGAACGAGGCCTTAGGCCTCGACGGGGCGCACGTGCACCTTGTGCTTGGCGCCCTTCGTGAACTCGACCACGCCGTCGGCGAGGGCGAACAGGGTGTCGTCGCGGCCGATGCCCACGTTCTCGCCGGGGTGGATGTGGGTGCCGCGCTGGCGCACGATGATCTGGCCGGTCTTGATGGCCTGGCCGCCGAAGATCTTGGTGCCGAGTCGCTGGGCGTTGGAGTCGCGGCCGTTGCGGGACGAGCCGAGGCCTTTCTTGTGTGCCATGGNGAAAACCTGCCTAACTCTTGANTCCGGGTTCTGGTCTACTCGGCGGTGGAAGCCGACTCGGGGGCAGAGGCCTCACCGGGGATCTCGGTGACCTCGATGCGGGTGAGGTTCTGGCGGTGGCCCTTGGTGCGCTGGTAACGCTTGCGCTTGTGNAACTTGAAGACCATCTCCTTGGGGGCCTTGTGCTGGTCGACGACCTTGGCGGTGACCTTCTGGCCGGCGAGCGCGGCCGGGTCGACGGTGGTGGCAGCGCCGTCGTTGAGCAGCANGNCGTCGAGCNNGNCCTGNTCGCCAGGCTGCGNGTCGANNTTCTCGACGTCGAGGACGTCGCCCTTGGCAACCTTATACTGCTTGCCACCTGTGGAAACGATTGCGTACATGTGATCGAACCCTTCATTGCGAGGTGAGTGCAACAATTGTCCATGATAGACCGCCGGCGCACAAGCGTCAACGAGGCCCAACGGTCTCCCGGATGTCGCCGCAACGGGCCCGCTCCAAGGCTGCCGGGGAGGCTCCCCTGAAGCCGGCTATCTTAGCCATAGTAGACCGAGCGGCGCCCATTACAAGGCTTCCACAAGAGAGCCATCTTCCTCCTCGTGCCACTGACCCAGCCGGAAGACGTCCACCCCGTCCAGCAAGCGCCCCTCAAGGGCCGCGTCGGCAAAGGCCGACCGGACCAGGACCTCGGGCCTCAGGGCGCCCTCGTTGGACGAGCGCGTGCGGACCGTGAGCTCCACGCCGCCGTCGACGTCGCGCGCGTCGAACCCCACGAGGGTGCGGCCGAGGTCCACCCGCTTCTCCTTGCGGCCCCTCAGGTAGGTGAGCTCCCCCGCCCGGGCGAGGGCCGCCACGGCCGCAGACACCTCGTCGGCGGTGGCGTCCGTGGCGAGCGAGAGGCGCCACGAGGCGCGGTCGAGCCACGCGCCGAGGGCCGGCGAGCGCGGGTCCACATAGGCGGCCCGCACGGGGGCGAGGTCGGCCGGGAGCGCCGCCGCGAGGCGCGCCAGGGCCTCCTCGGGCGGCACGTAGGAGCCCANGGTGAGGTCGAGGTACTCGCTCGCCGAGGCCGCGCCCAGGGGCAGGGCGGCCGAGAAGGCGCACCTCATGCGGGGCGAGAAGCCCTGGGTCACGCAGAAGGGCAGGCGGGCCCGGCGCACGGCGCGCTCGAGGGCGCGCATGACGTCGAGGTGCCCGAGGAAGCGCAGCCGGCCCTCCTTGCGGTAGTGGACCCTCAGCAGGAACCGCTCGTTCTCGGCCATCATCGCTCACCCGCCAACACGTTCTCGACGCCCAGCGTGGGACAGATGCCGCAGCCCGTGCAGCTCTCCCGCGTGCAGTCGCCGGTGGTCTTTCCCTGCAGGGCACGCCGCCACTCCCGCTTGAGGAAGCCCTTGGACACGCCCGGGCTCGCGTGGTCCCACGGCAGCCGGGCGTCCAGGGGGAGCTCCTCCGTCGCTGTGACGGCGAGGTCGATGTCCAGCTCCCCGGCGGCGTCGCACCAGCCGTCGAAGCGGAACCGGTCGGTCCAAGCATCGAACCGGNAGCCGCGGCGCCACGCGCCGTAGATGAGGTCGAAACCCTCGCGGCCCATCTTGGAGAGGGCCGCCTCGAGCATCGAGGTGTCGGCATCGTGGTAGCTCACGCGCACGGCACGGTCGGACACCGTCTCGAGGAGAAGGGCCTGGCGGCGCCGCACCTCCTCGATGGGAAGCTGCCCGCACCACTGGAACGGGGTGTGGGCCCTAGGCACGAAGACAGCCACCGANACGGAGACCGACAGNGAGCNNCGGCGGCCCTTGGGCACGATCTCGCGCCCGATGGCCAGGACCCTCTCGGCCAGGCGAGGGATGGCGCGGATGTCGTCGTCGGTCTCGGTGGGCAGGCCCATCATGAAGTAGAGCTTCATGCGCTGCCAGCCGTTCTCGAAGGCGTTGCGGGCGGCGCGCTCGAGGTCCTCCTCGGTCACGTTCTTGTTGATGACGTCGCGCAGGCGCTGGCTCCCGGCCTCGGGGGCGAAGGTGNGGCCGCCGCGCTTGGCGCCGGAGACCTCGAGNGCCATNTCTACGCCGAAGGAGTCGAGCCGCTGCGACGGGATGGAGACGCGCACGGCCTCGTCCTCGAAGCACNGGTTGAGGCGGTGGAGAATCCGGGCGCACTGCGAGTGGTCCGTGGTGGAGAGGCTCATGAGCGAGACCTCGTCGTAGCCCGTCCGGGCGAGGCNCTCCACGCAGGCGGCCACGACGTCGNCGGCGTCGCGCTCGCGCACGGGGCGGTAGGTGATGCCGGCCTGGCAGAAGCGGCAGCCGCGGGCGCAGCCGCGGAGCACCTCGACGCTCAGGCGGTCCTGGACCGTCTCGAGGGAGGGGACTATGGTGCCGGCGCAGGGGTCCGACGCGCGGAAGTCGTCGGCCACGCGGCGGAGCACCACCTCAGGGGCGCCGGAGCCCTCCCTGGGCACCACGTAGCCGAACCGCGTGCCCTCGCCGTCGCGGCGCACCTCGTAGGCGCTCGGCACGTAGGTGCCCGGCACGTCCACGAGCGAGGCCACGATCTGCGCGCGGGGAAGCCCCGCCTCGCGGCCCGCCTTGACCGCCTCGGCCACCTCGACGATGTGCTCCTCCCCCTCCCCCAGCAGGAAGGCGTCGAACATGGGGGCGAGGGGCTCGGGGTTCCAGATGCCGGGGCCGCCGGCCACGACGATGGCATCGTCCTCGGCGCGGTCGCAGGCGCGCACGGGGACGCGGGCGAGGTCGAGGGCCTCCACGACGTTGGTGCCCGCGAGCTCGTGGGCGATGGAGACGCCCACCATGCCGAAGGACGCCACGGGGGACGCGCTCTCCAGAGAGAGCATCGGCACGCCCGCAGCGCGCATGGCGTCGGCCATGTCGGGCCACGGGAGGTAGCAGCGCTCGCAGGAGAGGCCCGGCGTGCGGTTGAGGGCGCGGTAGAGGATGGCCACGCCGAGGTTGGGCACGCCGATCTCGTAGACGTCCGGGAACACCATGCACACGTGGAAGGCGTCCTCGTCGGGCTCCGTGGAGCCCCACTCGTGGCCAAGGTAGCGCGCCGGCTTCTCCACCTTGGGCAGGAGCGGGGCGATCTCGTCGAATCGGTTCTCTCTGGGCAGGGACACGGCTCTCCTATCGACCGGCGCCGGCGTTGCNGCCGACCTCGAACCAGCTGCGGCCCGACNGNNCCTGGACCACGTCGACCACGTCCACGGGCACGACGGAGCGCGTACCGGGCTCAGTGTAGAGCGCGCCCGGCTCCACCTCCACAATGGCGCCCGTGAGCGCCGCGGCGCGGTCGGCCGCGGCGCGGGCGGCCTCCCCCACGCGGTCGCGCACCCACGCGGCGCGGCGGTCGAACTCCTCGGCCTCCTCGAAACGCCAGATGACGGCCTGGCCCGTGAGCCAGGTGCCGAGCCAGCCCACGCCCCCCTTGACGGCCCAGGCACCCCTGGGCAGGAGCCGGGAGCCGCGGCGGGCGACGGCGCGCATGGCCATGCCGCCGAGGACCACGAGCAGAAGCTCAGGGACGCGGGCGGCGCCGGTGGGCGCACCGTACATGGAGGCGATCCTCATGACCATGGACGACTCCGTGGCGCACATCACGGGGAAGTCCGCGCCCCTGACGAACTCCACGGCCCCCACGCCGGCGTTGGCCGCCGCACAGGAGAGCACCTCTTCCTCGGCGAGCGGGCGCCGGCAGAAGGGGAAGTTGGCCGCGACGGCCCAGGCCTTGTCGGTGGCACGGGAGAGCCACTCGCCGAACCCCCTGACGGCCCGGCCCGCGTCCGCGTCCGCCACCGAGCCGACCGNGGCGCCCCCCACCAGGCCCACCTCGGGCACGGCGGAGGCGCCGCGACCCACGAGGCACACCGGGACGCCGGCCTTGGCCCAGCCGCGGGCGGCGCCGGCGGCCAGTGGGGCATCGTCGCCACACACGATCACGCAGGCGTCCGCCTCGGGGTTCACCACCACGGGGGCGCCGTGGACGAGCCGGCCCACATGGACCATGCCGTGGGGCGTCTCGGGAACGAGGGCCGCCTTGAGCGCGGCCACGGTGTCCGCCGGGGCACCGCCCACGAGCTCCACGGCGAGGCGCACCGGCGCGTCGGTGGCGGCCGTCGCGTCGCGGCCGGCGTCGAGGACTTCCTTGAGGCGGGAGAACGTCGAGGCTGGGTTGGCCATGGGACCTCCTAGTAAGGCGCCGCGGGGGCGCTCGGGGACGGGAAAGATGCTAACGCGGGCGCGGTCGCCGGACGCCCTAGGCGGACTTCACCCGGTGGCGCCACACCGATTGGACCATACCCACGGCGGTGAGCTGGACCACCATGGAGGACGCGCCGTAGCTGATGAAGGGCAGCGGGATGCCCGTGATGGGCATGATGCCCAGGCACATGCCCACGTTCTCGAGGAGCTGGAACGACCACATGGCCACGACGCCCACAAGGACGAGCTTGGCGAAGNGCGCCTCGATCTTGAGGGCGAGGCCNACCGCGGCGNAGCANAGCCAGCCGAAGAGCAGGAGCAGGATCACGGACCCCACGAAGCCGAACTCCTCGGCGAGCAGGGCGAAGACGAAGTCCGTGTGCGCCTCGGGGAGGAACCCCTGCCCGGCCTGGGAGGCGTGGCCGATGCCCTTGCCGAGGAACCCGCCGGAGCCCACGGCGATCTTGGCCTGCTGGAGGTTGTAGCCGTCGCCGGAGGGGTCCACCGACGGGTCGACGAACACGATGAGGCGCTTGAGCTGGTACTCCTTGAGGATGTCGGGCATCCCCGGCGTGAGCGACGAGAAGATGGCCAGGGCGCACACCACCACGATGAGCACGATGGTGGGGATGACCCACTCCTTCCTGGCGCCCGCGCAGATGATGATGGCGGCCCCGGACACCAGCACGATGAGCGACGACCCGAGNTCCTGGGTGNGGAGCAGCACGAAGGGGACGAGCANCATGCCGCAGAGGCGGCAGTACTCGGAGAACGACTTGATGCGCCCGTTGTACTGCGCCGCGAGCCCGGCNNCNAGGGAGATGGTCNCGAGCTTCATGATCTCGGACGGCTGCAGGCGCAGGCCTACGCCCGGCACCTGGATCCAGCCGGTCATGCCCTTGGCCTCGTAGCCGAGGCCGGGGANCATAGGCAACGCGAACAGCACGACGTCTGCCACCAGGAGCACCGTCGTGTAGTTGGCGAGGTCGCGGTAGTCGTAGCGCCAGACGAGGGCCGCCGCGACGAGGCCGATGGCCACGCCGAGGAGCTGGCGGGGCAGCGAGGCGTCGGCGATGGTGAGCGACGCCGACCAGACGACGAGGAGGCCGTAGGCCACGAGCAGGACGGCCGGGAGGAGCACCGGGAGGTAGAGCTCCGACAGCACGCCCCTGCCCCGCGGCATGCGGGCCTTCGCGCCGCCCGGGCGCTTGCCAGCGCTGCCGCCGAACAGGGTGGAGACGACCTCGGAGAAGCCGGGGTCCCGGACGCCGGTGGAGCGGCGCGCAGCATGCCTTGCCATGGTCCCTCCCCTACCGTGCGCTGCTCGACGAGTCCGCGGTGGACTGATCGGGCACGTCGTAGATGCCGCCGAACGTGTCTCGGACGGCGTACATGGTGCTCGTGGAGCCGAAGCCGCCCTCCTCGAGCATGGCGCAGACCACGTACTTGGGGTCGTCGGCCGGCGCGTAGGCGCAGACCCACGCCGTGGGGTCCTTGCCGGCCTTCTCGCCCGTGNCGGTCTTGCCGGCCACCTTCACCGGGAGGCTCGTGAAATGCGAGGTGACGGCCTCGTCCTCCTCGTAGATCACGCCCTGCAGGGCATCGTGGATGAGCGCCATGTACTCGTCCTTCTCCTCCACCTCGTTGATTTTCTCGACCTTGTAGTCGGCCACGGTGCCGGAACCCTCTTTGGAGGTCACCGACTTGAGCACGTGGGGACGCCACATGACGCCGTCGTTGGCGATGGCCATGTAGATGCAGGCCATCTGGAGNGGGGTCACGAGGATGTCGCCCTGGCCGATGGCGAGGTTGGTGGTGTCACCGCCCCTCCAGGTGCGGTCCTCCTCGGGATAGGAGGAGAAGTAGTTCCACTTCCAGTCGGCCGTGGGGACGCGGCCCTCGGCCTCGCCGGGGAGGTCGACGCCGGTCTTCTTGCCGAGGCCCCAGCGGCTGTAGGTGTCCTGGAGGCCCTNCTTGTTGTCGGACTCGAAGAAAGCCTNGCCGATCTCGTAGAACACGGTGTCGCAGGAGTACACGATGCCGTTGCGCAGGTCGATGATGCCGTGGCCGTCATGGTCCCAGCAGTACTGGCCGTAGGCACTGCCGAAGCCCGTCCAGAAGCCCGTGCAGTCGTAGGTGGTCGAGGCGTCGGCGATGCCGTTGTTGAGCGCGGCGAGGGCGGAAAGCGGCTTGATGGTGGACGCCGAGGCGTAGGTGCCCGAGACGGCGCGGTCCATGAGCGGGTAGCCNGACGCCTCGGAGGAGAGCGCCTCCCAGTCGGCGTTGGAGATNCCGCCCACGAAGATNGAGGGGTCGAACTCCGGGTAGCTGGCCATGGCCAGGACCTCGCCGTTGGTGCAGTCGAGCACCACGACGCAGCCGGCCGTGGCCTTGTTCTGGAGCGCCNTGGCCTTGGAGATGGCGTGCTGCAGGCCGCCCTNGGCGGCCTGCTGGATCTTGGCGTCGATGGTGAGGACGACGTCGCTACCGGCCTCGGCGGGCACCGAGGTGGAGTAGCCCGTGACGTCGCCGTCGGCGTCCACGAACACCTTCTGCTCGCCGCGGACGCCCTGGAGCACGCTCTCGTACTGGTACTCCACGCCGGCCTGGCCCGTGATGTCGCCCGACTCGTAGGCGATGCCGTCCTCGGAGTCCTTGGAGGCCTCGAGCTGGTCGGCCGTGACGGTGCCGGTGTAGCCGAGCACGTGCGCCGCGAGCTTGCCGTGGGGGTAGTGGCGCTGGGTGCGCTGCTCCACGGTGACGCCTGGGAAGAGGTCGGGGTGCTCCTCGAGGTAGGCCACGATGCGGCGGGAGACGTCCACGGCCACGGTGCGGCCGCTCTGGGCGCCCTCGGTGGTGTCCTGGATGTTCCGCTTCACGGCCATGCGGGGCATGCCGAGGAGGTTGCCGAGGAGCTGGAGCTCCCGCTCGTCGTCGGCGACGTCGGCCTGGGCCACCACCGTGAGCGACGGACGGTTGGTGACGAGCTCCTCGCCGTTGCGGTCGAGGATGCGCCCGCGCGGGGCAGCCGTGGTGATGGTGCGCGTGCGGTTGCGCTCGGCCTGGCTCGTGTACTCGTCGTTGGACATGAGCTGCATCGACCACACGCGGGCGAGCAGGACCGCCACGACACCGCCGGAGAACAGGCCGAGGCCGCGGAGCCGCGTCTTGAAGCCCGTCTCGGGCGAAGTGTCGTTCCCGCCGGCCGCACGGGGCGTCTGGCCGCCGATGTCCACGGTGAAGCGGCCGCCGTGGGCATGGACCACCAGGACGACGGCCACGACGGCAACCACGACGATGACGGCGCAGATTATGAGGACGACGGTAGCGAAATCCATCTATCTCCCCCCGACGGGTCCTAGAGCCCCTTGATCCGGTAGGACCCCTTGCGGGTCCTACCGCTCTTCTTCTTCCCGAGCTGGGGCCCCGACGACCCGGTCCGCGAGAGGAGGAACACGAAGGGCAGGAAGACAACGCAATCGAGGAGCGTCGAGGGGAGCCAGCGGNGGAAGACGACGTCCACGAAAGAACCCTGCTGGGACGTGAGCGCGAGGCACAGCTGGTAAGCGAGCTCGACGGCGGCCGCCGAGACGAAAAACAGGCGGCAGGCCCCGGCCATGTCGTCGGCCAGGCGGTCGCGGTCCTCGGCCCCGAGGAAGAACGACGAGAGGGTGAGCAGGAACGCCATGGCGCCCACCGGGCCCGAGGTCATGAGGTCGAAGAGCAGGCCGGCGCCGAACGAGCAGAGCACACCGTAGGTCCCGCCGAAGGAGAGGGCCACGCAGCCCGCGAATATGAGCATGAAGTCGATGCGGCCGCCAGCGACGGCGATGTTGGGACCGAGGGCGGCCTCGAGCACGAAGCACACGCAGAACAGGACGAGCACCACGCGGCGGCGCTGGTTGGAGTCGTTGACGATCACGGCGCTCAACCCTCCCCTTGTCCGTCGGGGGCGGGGGCGTCGGAGCCGTCCGCGGTCTGGCCGTCACCGTCGCCGTCCGACCCCGAGCCCGCCGTCTGGGCGCCGTCGCCCTGCTGGGACTGCTGGGTCTGGTCCTGCCGTGCNGNGGCCTNCCCCTCCTNCTGGGCGTCGGCGGCGGCCGTCTCCTCGGCCGTGGCCGTCTGCTCCTGGGTGAGCGACGTGATGACGAGCACCTCCTCGAGGTTGGACGTGAGCGCGGCGGGCTGCACGAGGATCTCGTAGTAGAGCGCGCCGGAGGGACGCTCGGCGCTNGTGACGGTGCCGAGCAGCAGGCCCTTGGGATAGACGCCGCCGAGGCCGCTCGTGACGACGAGGTCGCCCACCTCCACGGCCTGGTCCGTGCGCACAAGGGTGAGCCTGAGCATGTCGGTCCNCTGGCCCACGAGCTGGCCCNGGGCGCGACTCGACTGCACCATGGCCGAGANGCCGGAGCGCTCGTCGGTGATGAGGCGCACCTGCGACGTGGTGGGTCCCACGGAGCTGATCTGGCCGATGACTCCGTAGGAGTCGGTCACGGGCATGCCGACGGCGAGCCCCTGGGACGAACCCTTGTCGATGGTGATGGTGGACGTGAGGGAGTCCACGGCCCCCGACACCACGCGCGCGCCCGTGGACTCGAGGCGGTAGGTGTTCTGGAGCTCGAGGAGCCGCTCGAGGCGGTCGGCCGCAAGGCTCGATTCCTTGAGCTGGGCGTTCTCGGCCTTGAGACGCTCGTTCTCCTCCTTGAGCTCGGAGAGGGAGCCCTGGTCGGCCGTAAGGTTGCTGGCGAGGTTGGAGAGCCCCGAGAACGGCGAGCTCACCACGGCGCCCGCGTAGCGGAAGGGCAGGCACACGGTCTGCACGGCCCCCTTCACGACGGAGAGGGGGCCGGTGCCGGGGTCGTTGGCCGAGAACGTGAACATGACCGCAGAGGCGGCGAGCAGCAGGACGAGCACCCGGACGCGGGACGAGGGGCCCCGCTTGAGCCCCGGGACGCCCATGGAGGGAGAGGGCACGGCGACCGCCTACTGGCCCGANGTCTGGACGAAGCCGCCGGACAGCGCGTTGGCCTCGAGGACCTTGGCGCAGCCGTTGACGACGTTCTCGAGCGCCGTGGGACTCACGTTCACGGGCACGCCGGTCTCATCGCGCAGGCGCTNGTCGAGGCCGCGGAGCATGCCTCCGCCGCCCGTGAGCATGATGCCGTAGTACATGAGGTCGCTCGCGAGGTCGGGCGGGGTGACGTCGAGGGCGTCCTTGACCNCCTNCGTGACCTCGTCGAGGNGCCGGTTGAGCGCCCGTCGGATCTCCTCCGACTCGATGCGGACCGTCTTGGGCAGGCCGTTCATGACGTCGCGGCCGTTGACCTCGACGTCGAGCTCCTCCTTGAGCGGGGCGGCGGAGCCCACCTTGATCTTGATGTCCTCCGCCGTGCGCTCGCCGATGGACAGGTTGTAGGCGTTGCGCACGTGCTCGAGGATGGTCTGGTCGAACTCGTCGCCGGCGGTGCGGATGGACTGCGAGACGACGATGCCGCCCATGGCGATGACGGCCACCTCGGTGGTGCCGCCGCCGATGTCCACGACCATGGAGCCCGTGGGGTCCTCGATGGGAAGGTCGGCGCCGATGGCGGCGGCCATGGGCTCCTCGATGAGGTAGGCCTGGCGGGCGCCCGCCTGGATGGTGGCCTCGAAGACGGCGCGCTTCTCCACCGAGGTGACACCCGAGGGCACNCACNCGACCACNCGGGGACGCGGCGACCAGGGGTAGCGGCGCTCGCGGGCTTTCTCGATGAAGTAGCGCAACATGACCTCGGTGACGTCGAAGTCCGCGATGACGCCGTCCTTCAGGGGCCGGATGGCGGTGATGGAGCCTGGGGTGCGGCCCACCATGCGCTTGGCGTCGACGCCCACGGCGAGGACGCGCTCCTCGTTGCGGTCGATGGCCACCACGGAAGGCTCGTTGAGGACGATGCCCTCGCCGCGGACGGCCACCAGGGTGTTGGCCGTTCCGAGGTCGATGGCGAGGTCACCGCCGTATTCGCCGAATAGGTTGTCGAAGAGCGACATGGCACCATTCTTTCGGGAGGGCCCTTGCGGGCGCGGGTCAAAGACGGGTCGGCGGGGCGCGGCCCCGTGGGGTTAAC
>NZ_CAJMXC010000025.1:0-21165 GCF_905219715.1 Olsenella sp. CU969 | reverse complement strand
TGACCGCGGCGGAGCTCGCGGCGATGCTGCCGGGGCGCACGGCCAAGGCGGTCAGGCGCATCCGGGAGCGCCACGGCAGGCGCGCCGCCGCCTACCTCGGCGTCGGGCGCTCCACCGTGGACCGGTGGCGGCGGGACGGAAGGAGGGGCGGCGATGGGTGACGCGGAGCGGCCGTGGGGCGCGGCCGACGTGGAGGCGATGGCCGACCTCGTGCTCGACGGCATCGGGGACGCCGGGCTCGTCGTGGTCCCGGCCGAGCTCTGGGGCGTGGGCCACGGCGGCGGGCGCGTGGCATGGCACCCGTCGGAGCCGGACGGCTTCGCCGGGGTGTGCGCCGTGGACGTGGGGCCGGTGAGGCTCCACATGGACGGACGGGCGAGGTACGCGCTCTCGGACGAGATCTGGTCACAGGGAGCCCCGCCGCCGGACATGACCCCGCCGCCGGTCGGCGTCAAGACGGCGAGGCGGAAGCTCGGGTGGATGACGGCTTTGAACGTGGAGACCCGGGCCGAGAAGGAGGAGAAATGAACCAAGGAACCATCGGCGGCTACNGGCCGCTCTACGAGGACGGCTCGCCCGTCCGCATCGGGGACACTGTGCAGGGGACCTTCGACCCGATGACGGTCGAGAGCGTCGAGGTGTATGCCACGACCACGACGGTCATCGGCGACTGCGACCACCTGCACCTCTCCCCCGGCGAGCGCGTGAGGCGCGTCGGCGACGCCCCGGAAGGCGTGCCGTGCCTGTGCAGGGACCCCGACGGCGGCGTGGGGACGGCGCACGTCACCCGCGACAACCGGAACTGGCACCTCATCATCGACGGCGTGCGGTACGGCGTGAGCACCCCCGCCCGCCGCGTCATCGCCGAGGCTCTGGACCTTACCACGAGCCGGCAGACGCTCCCACCCGGCATCGAGTGGCCCGTGGTGGACGGCGAGCCGGTGGTGCCCGGGGACGTGCTGTGGGACGCCGAGACGGTCCGGAGAATCAGGGTCGACCGCGTGGGCTTCGACCGGGACGGTACCGTCCTGGTCGCGGGGGACGGCGAGGAGATAAGGGCCGCCGGTATCGACGGCATCGCCTACCCCGCCGGGGCGGTCTCCCTCGACGGCCTCACCCGCACCGAGCCCGAGCCTGAGCCAGTGCTCGACCGCGACGGGGTGCTCATCGAGGTGGGCGACACGGTGTACAGAGACGACGGCTCCGCACATACCGTCAATCGCCTCCTGCGCGGCAAGAGGTTCAACGTACGGACCTTCAGCGAGACCGGCAACGTCTACGAGATTCGCGACGAGGACCTCACCCACCGGCGCCCCGAAAGCTGGGAGCGGCTGGCGGAGGACGCGCTGAAGGAGTTTCAAGACTACTGGTCGTGCCGGGACATCGAGTGCAGCGACTGCCCGTCTAAGGTCGACGGCGAGTACCCCTACCAGCGGTATGACACGGATGGCTGCAAAAGTGCGGAGGCCGNCGACATCGTTGCCCGCGCCNANGCCCTCTCGGGGGTGACGGACGATGAGTGAGCGAATCCGCATGAGCGACACCGGGCTCACCTGCACCTTCGACCCCGAAGAGTACGCCACCCGCTGGGACGAGGACGACGTGGAGCACGAGACCGACGACACCGACGAGGACTGTGGGTACTTCGTCTGCTCCAACTGCGGCATGGTGATGATGTACGGCGACGAGGGCTGGTTCGAGACCGAGCCCCCGTACAGGCCGTCGTTCAACTACTGCCCCCACTGCGGGGCGAGGGTGGCGACAGGCCATGAGTGAGCGCACCGCCCTGGTGGACGAGGAGCTGCCCGTCGACGGCATCGTGGACTTCGGCGTTCCCGGGATGGAGGCGGTGCCTCTGAACTGGTCCAATTGCATCGCCGTCGTCGACGACCCGAGTGTGTACCTCGACTACGGCTTGGGTGGTTTCATACAGGTGCCCGCGGTCATCGTGCCCGAGGGCACCGTCCGGGGCGGAGACCGCCTGCGTGTGACGGTGGAGCTGGTGAGAGGGGGCGCCGATGACTGACCTCACCGCCGAGGACCGCGCCGCCCTGCTGGCCGCGTCCATGGCCTGCGACCACGCGCGGGACGCTGCGTTTCGGGCGCACGAGAAGCTCTTGGACGTCGAGGCCAGGTGCGGCAGGCGCGCCAAGGACTACGCGGGCGATTATCTGACGCGTCGGCTGACCGACGCCCGGATAGACATGCTCGACATCAACGTCCTCATACATAAGGCGATAACGGACGGGGAGGACGTCAGATGGGAGTGAGCATCAAGCCCTGCCCCGCCTGTGGCGCCGCCAAGCCGTCCTTCGTCCGCCAACAGGGCCGCTACCCGGCCCGCGGGCAGATGGCCTGCCACGGATGCGGGGTGCGCGGGCCCCTGGCGTGGACGCTGGATGAGGCCCGCGACCGGTGGGACGGGATGCCGAGAGAGGAGCGAGACGATGGGTGACCGACTGAGGCCCTACGCGCTGGTCGTCCTCGACGAGTGCGACGAGCACGACGACGAGCGTGGGTGGTGCGTGGCCGAGTACGACTCCGGGGAGGAGCTGGACCGGTGGATGTACGTCGTCGGCAGGTGCGGGTACCGCACGGCCCACGAGACGTGGGACAGAGACCGTGACGGGCGCCCCACCGGCGCCACCGTGGTCATGGTCAGGGAGGGGGGAAGCGATGAGTGACGAGGAGCTGGCAGACGCCGNCGGCGACGTGGAGGAATTCGTCTACGGGCTCTGGCTGGAGCTCGGCGAGGTGCGCCGTGAGGCGCGCCGCGGCGGCCGGATAGGGCAGGNCAGGCTCTACGACATGGCGCTGAGCACCCGGTGGTTCGTGGCCGCGCGCCTGTGGTCCCTGGCCGACGGGATGGAGGGGGGGGGAAGCGATGATGGCTGCCAATGAGGCCCGCGCCGAGATGCGCGACATCGCGTCGGATATGTGCGCCGCCGGCATCCACCTGATGGACGGGGCGGCCCGATGCACCCGCAGGGGCGACGGGATGGACGCGGGCGTGGCCCGCTCCGTCATCGGCGAGACGCTGGACCGGCTGGACGCCCTGCGGGCCCGCCTGGCCGACCTCGGCGAGCGGGTCGCGGCGATGGAGGACGGAGGCGATGACCGATGAGCGTCACGTACCGGACCCTAGAGCTGCGCGGAGCGGAGCGCGCCGACGACGCCTACGACGACGTGACGCACCCGTCCCACTACTGCCACGGGGGCATGGAGGCCAAGGACGCGATGGCGGCGATGATGGCCGACGCCGACGTGCCGCCCATGGTGGCCTACTGGTGGGGGTGCGCGGCCAAGTACGTCTGGCGATGGCCGTACAAGGGCGCCACGCCCTCCGAGAGGGCACGGGACCTGCGCAAGGCAGTGGAGTGCCTGACCGAGTGCGAGCGGGCCTACACGGCCCACGTGGCGGCCCAGAGGGCCAAGGTGGCGGCGATGGTCGGGGAGGTGGACTGATGGCGGTGATAGAGCTGGGGGACGGCTGGCAGGCCCGGCCGCTCAAGGGGTTCCGGTGCTGGCAGCTCTACGAGCGGGTGGACACGGACCCGAAGACCGGCGACCCGCTGGACGAGCCTCGGTGGCGCGCCCTGGAGTGCTACCCGTCCACGCTGGCGCTGGCGGTGAGGTNCGCCGCCGNGCGCGGGCTNAAGGCGGCTCCCGGGNCCATGGCACTGGACGAGGCGGTGGGCAGGCTGGAGCGCTTTGCCGACTCGGTGCGGGAGGTGGACTGATGGTGGGCGAGTTCGAGGGGCGCCGCTGCCGCCTCTGCGGGGGCGGACGCTACGCCGTCTACACGGTGGTGCGCGAGTCGGCGTCGGCCGGCCTGCTCTACGAGGCCCGGGCCGTGTGCCGCTCCTGCGGCAACTCGGTATCCCGCGCCACGGACGCCGACGAGCGACGCGCCGTGGACCAGGTGCGCCGGGTGCTGTCGTGACCCGGTGCGACGCGGCCNTCGTGACGGCCTACCTCGCCGNCGTGGCCGTCCTGCTGTGGGCGGTGACGCGGCGCCGNTGACGGCTACGATGTTCACACGAGACGAAAGGCGGTGGTTGCGTGAGCGACGGCTTCCTCGNCGCGGCGGACGCCCGGGCGTGGTGGTCGACGGTGAGGGCGGCGTCCCAGGACCTCGCCCGCATGGAGAGGGCCGTGGGCAGGATGCGGGCCCGGGAGGGCGTCCGCGGTGCGCCCCTGTCCGGCACACGCGGCCCATCGGGGCCCCGAGACGCCACCCGCGCCACCGACGACCGCATGGACTACGAGGCCGCGTGTGCCCCGGCCATGGAGTCGGCGCGGTCCCTGCTGGGGACGGCGGACCGGCTCCTTTGGGGCGACGCCGGCGGCGGGGTGGCCGAGCTCCTCGGGGCCACGGAGGCCAGCGTGGTGCGCCTGCACAACGTGGACGCCCTGCCGTGGTCGGAGGTGGCCCGCTCCCTGTCCCTGTCCCCGTCCACGTGCCGCCAGATGGAGGGGGCCGCCATGGACCTCATGGACGCCCTCGGGCCGGGCCGGGTGCTGGACGGCAACGGGTGCGCCACGGAGCCGCTGCCGCTGGGAATCTGACAAAGAAATNTCGCCTTCTAACTTGCATTATATAGGCAATTCCTATATAGTATTTGGTGTGGGGCAGAGAGGAGGGAGGTGCAAGGAGATGCCCCCAACCCACCGGACCCGGATTGGAGGTGACCGATGAATTGGAGGCAGATGCTCTGGGACGTCCTGCTCGTGCTCTTGGCGTGGCGGCTGAGAAGGCGCGACTAGGACGAGCCTGAGGGGCGAGGGGCCGGGAGACCGGCCCCGAGCCTCGCCTCCAATCTAGCATGTCAGGCAACGGAGACGAAAGGAGGAGGGCGATGGCCGCATTCATAATCCGCAGCGTCGTCGTGTTCGGGGCGGCGTGGGCGTTCTTNNGCTTCTTNCNCCGCGGCGGGGGCCGGGCCTAATGGCCGCGACCGACGCCCAGAAGCGGGCGGACGCCAAGTACAAGCGCGCCAACGTGACGAACGTGACCGTCGGGTTCTATCCCGACGATGCGGACATCCTNGAGCTGGTGAGGTCCCAGCCGAGCCGCGCCGGATATATCAAGGACCTCATCCGCGCGGACCTCGAGCGTCGAAAGGCGTCGCCTGCGGGATGATGGGCCGAGACCGACGGCGAGACGCCGCTCCCCGGTGACGGGGGGCGGCTTTTTTCATGCGGGTGGACATAAGGAACGGAACCGACACCCCCCCGGGTAACCATAAAATTTTTCTCCAGAACGGGCGACCGGCGGCCCAGCCCCCAGATTCCGTCCCGAACGGCCTTTTTTTGTTTTCTTTTCGCCGTGGAACGGCCGGTAACGCGTGCGGAACGTGCCCGGGACGCACCCGGACCGCCGTCGTTCGGGCGGTCACCCCCCCCGGTGGGCCCCTCGGCGGGACCCGTGCGGCCCGGATGGCAGCCGCCGGCACCTTTCGGCACTTCTCGGCAACCCCCGGCACTCTCCGGCAGCCGCCGGCACCTTTTGGCAGGCCCGGGCGCCTAGTGTGGTAGCCGTGGACATCGACGCGCAGCTGGCGGCGGCCTTCTATCCCGACCCGCCCGACAGGGTGCCCCCCTACGACAGGGACCTCGCCTCCCGGCTCAGGGAGATGGGGAGGCGCACGGGGTGCTACCGAGACTTCTACCGGTCGCCCGCCTGGCGCNGGCTCCGCGCCGAGGTGCTCGCATCCATGCACGGCGAGTCCCTCGTGGAGCTGGCCGCATCGCCCGCGAGGTTCGTGAGGGCCGACACGGTCCACCACGTCCTCAGGGTGTCTCGCTGGCCCGGCTACGCCCTGCACCCGTGGGCACTGGACGAGGAGGGCCGCGTCGTCCGAAACCTCATCCCCCTGTCCCACGCCGCCCACGACGCCGTGCACGGCAGGGCGTTCGGCGGGGCGGTGAGGAATACCCCGCTGACCGAGGAATGGTGGTGACCGTGTCGCTCAAGCCGGAGCCCTGGGACGAGAAGCAGGTGGACGAGGTCGAGCGCCTCCTCAAGGCGTTCAACGGGCCCGAGGCGGTGGCCGCCGTCATGGACGTGCCGGAGTCCGCCCTCGACCGCCTGTGCGAGCGGGCCTTCGGGCTCGACTTCGCCCACGCCAAGGCGAAGTTCTCGGCCGTGGGCAAGGCCAACCTGCGCTCCACGCTCTACGAGCAGGCGGTGGACGGGAACGCCAAGGCGCTGGACATGCTCGCCAGGGAGCAGCTGGGCATGGACCCGGTGGGGCGCCGCAAGGCGCCGCAGCCCAAGCCCAAGGCGCCGCAGCTGGAGCTGTGAGGTGGCGGCCAGGCGCCGCTACTCCACCCACAGGCGCATCGACGTGCCGGAGATCTCCGGGTGGCTCCGCCTCGTGGAGTCCGGCGAGGTGCCGGCCTGCGAGNAGCAGCGGCTGCTCTGCGCCCACGTCCGCTCCGTGTTCGCGTCCGAGCGGCTGTGGGTGGACCGGGGGAGGCTCGCCGCCTACATGGGCTACGAGCGCTACTTCCCGTTCGACCTCGCCCCCGAGGAGAGGTTCCTCGTCGCCCTCTGGCTCTGCACCTACTCCGAGGACGGCATGCCGCGGTGGAGCGACCTGCTCGCCTACGTCGCCCGCGGGTGGGGCAAGACCGGCTTCGCAGGGTACTGCGCCTTCTGCCTGCTCTCGCCGGCCAACGGCATACCGAACTACGACGTGGACATCTGCGCCACCACGGAGCCGCAGGCCAAGATCGGCTACGACGACCTCTGGCGCCTCTTCGAGTCCGACCCCGACCTCTGGTCCCAGGGATTCGAGTGGAACCGCGTGGAGCTCTACTGCAGGTCCACGGGGTCTCGGTTCAAGTACTGGAGCGGCAACTCCAACTCAAAGGACGGNATGCGCTCCGGGGCCGTCTTNTTCGACGAGGTCCACGCCTACGAGAACTCCGACTCCATGGGGGTCTTCACCGGCGGCCTNGGCAAGAAGCCGGAGCCCCGGCGNCTCATGACCACCACCGACGGGTTCGTGCGCGAGGGACCGCTGGACGACCTCAAGGCCCGCGCCCAGGCGATACTGCGCGACGGCGAGTCGGACAACGGCCTGCTGCCGTTCATATGCAAGCTGGACGACATCGCCGACGCCGCGGATGAGGCCCTCTGGGTCAAGGCCAACCCGCGTCTGCGCACGTCGCCCAGCCTCATGGCCGAGTACCGCCGCGAGGTGGCCGAGTGGAGGGGCAACCCGGCCCGCCACCCCGAGGTGCCCACCAAACGCTTCAACCTCCCCGAGGAGCGGCGCGACCTCGCCGTCACCACGAGGGAGCGTCTCATGGCCGCGAGCCGCCNGGTGGACCCCGCGCGCCTGCGGGGCATGCAGTGCGTGGCCGGCATCGACTACGCCAAGACCACCGACATGGTGGGCGCGTGCCTCCTCTTCAAGGACGGCGACGAGCGCCTCGTGGTGCCCCACGCGTGGTGGTGCACCCGCTCCGCCGACGCCGGCAACGTCAAGGCGCCCCTGGAGGAGTGGGCGGCGAGGGGACTTCTGTCCATAGAGACCGGCGTGGAGGTGTCGCCCGACGAGGTGGCCGCGTGGATACGGGAGACGGCGGACGGCCTCGGGGCCGACCTCCGTTGCGTGGCCATCGACAGCTACCGCTTCACCCTCATGCGCAGGGCCCTCGAGTCCATCGGCATGGACCCCTCCGGCACCCGCGACGAGAAGCAGGTGTGGGAGACGCGCCCGAGCGACGTGATGAGGGTGCAGCCGGTCATAGAGTCGGCCTTCGCCAACCACCGGATCGCGTGGGGCGACAACCCCCTCATGCGGTGGGCGACCAACAACGCCACTCTCGTCCCCGCCCAGAACAACAACCTCACCTACGGGAAGGTGGAGCCGCACTCCCGCAAGACCGACCCGTTCATGGCCCTCGTCCACGCCATGTGCGTGGAGGGGCGCATCGAGGGGGCGCCCCCCGTGGACCTCATGGCCCCCGTCTTCTTCTGACCCCCACCGCACGGACAAAGGAGGGCCCCATGGGCTTCCGCACCACCGTGGCCGACTTCCTCGGCCGCGTCCTGTCCCCCGGCGTGACCGGCCCCGCGGTGGACTCCGGGGCCGCGGCCCCCGAGGATCTGCAGTCGTTCCGCTGGATGGAGGTGGCCCGCCGCGTCATGTGCGGCTACGTCACCGCGGCCATCCAGCGGTGCCCCGTGGTGGTCTACCGCGACGGCATGCGCGCCGAGGGTACCGACACCGGCTGGCTCTGGAACGTCACCCCCAACCCCAACCAGAGCCGCCCGGAGTTCGTGGCCGAGCTGCTGGACGACCTCTTGGTCTCCCGGGGCGAGGCCCTCGTGGTCCCCGTCCGGAGCGGCGGCGTCCACCGGCTCTACGTCGCCGACGGGTGGTGCGCGAAGCCCGTCCCCGGGGCGGCCACGGTCTACTCGGGCATCTCCATCGAGGGGTCCACCGAGATGGTCCCGTACCCCATGAGCGCCGACGAGGTCTACCACTTCGACATCCGCGGCGTCGGCGGCGGGTGGTCCCAGCTCATGGAGGCGTCATCGTCGCGCTACGACCGGCTGGCCGACGCGCTCGGCACCGCCGTGGAGGACCGCAACGCCCGCAGGTGGATCATGCACAGCGAGGCGCCCCTCACCGGCAGCGACCAGCAGGCCAAGGCGGTGAGGGACCAGGTCCAGTCCCAGCTCATGCCGTTCGTCAAGCACAACACCGGCGTGATGCCCCTGTTCAAGGGCCAGTCCCTCGAGCGGGCGTCGAACGACTCCGGGCGCCTGTCCGGCACGAGCGCCAAGGACGTGGCCAGCGTCCGGGCCGATATGTTCGCCCTCGTGGCGAGCACCTTCCGCATCCCCGCCGGGATGCTCGAGGGCAAGACCGCCGGCTTCGACGCCGACCTCACCAGCTTCCTCACCTTCGCCGTGGACCCCGTGGCCCGGCTCCTCTCCGACGAGATAACGCGCAAGCAGTGCAGCCGCCTGCGCTGGCGCCGGGGGGACCGGGTCGAGGTGGACACCCACCATGTGCGCCACGTGGACCTCTTCGAGGTCGCGGACAAGGTCGAGAAGCTGGTCGGCTCCTCCATCAACTCCCCCAACGAGATCCGTGGTTTCACGGGCCAGGACCCCATCGACGAGCCCTGGGCCGACGAATACCAGCGCACCAAGAACCACGAGGACGCGGGTGGAGGTGAAACGAAATGACCAACAAGCCAATGCAGCTCGTCCGCTCCGAGAAGGACGGAGCCGCAGACCTCTACATCTACGGCGACATCTACGAGGGAGCCCACGTGTGGAACGCCTTCACCGGCGTGGACTGCGGCACCGACTCTTTGGAGCTGGTGGACGCCCTCAACCAGTTGCCCGCCGAGGTGGGAGAGGTGAACGTCCACATCAACTCCTACGGCGGCGACGTGAGCGAGGGCGTGGCGATCTACACGGCCCTCCGCAACTGCGGGCGCACCGTCAACACCTACGTGGACGGCTTCGCGTGCTCCATCGCCTCCGTGGTCCTCATGGCCGGCGAGCGCCGCGTCATGGGACCGGCGTCGCTGGTGATGGTCCACGACCCGTGGATGAAGGCCACCGGCAACGCCGAGGAGCTGAGGAANGCCGCCGAGGACCTGGACGTCATCGGCCAGGCGAGCCGCGCTGCCTACATGGGCCGTGTGGCCATCTCCGCCGAGGAGCTGGACCGGCTCATGCGCGAGGAGACGTGGTTGGGCGCGGAGCAGGCCGTCGAGTACGGCTTCGCCACCGAGGTGGCGGCCGACCCCGACGAGGACCGCCCCTCACAGCACGTGCGCGACCGCATGGTGCGGATGCTGGCCGGTCCCGCCGACAAGGCCCCCGGGCAGCGAGTGGACATGGACGCCCTTGTGGGCGCCGTCCGCGCGGCGGTCCGCGAGGAGCTGGCAGAGCGCGAGGTGGGGGTGGAACCGGAACCCTCCGAGCCCCCCGCCCCCCAAGTGGACGAGGCCGCCGACGGGCGGCCCGTGACCGGCTACCGGCGACTCGCCGCAGCCCTCACCAGAGATTAAGGAGCACCAACATGATTCAGCTCGAGAACCACGCCAAGGAGTCGGTGAAGACCCTCGCCGCCGCCTTCGGCACCGACGACGCCGAGCAGGTGGAGCAGGCCCTCGCCGCCACCNTCGAGGACTACCGCAACGACATCGCCGAGGAGCTTGCCACCAAGTACCGCCAGGCCGCCGGCGACTCCGCCGCCCTCGCCGCGCGCGGCTTCCGCCAGCTCACCGCCGAGGAGACCCGCTACTACGAGCGCTTCATCGACGCCATGAAGTCGCCCAACCCCCGCCAGGCCTTCATCACCATGGCCGACTCCGACGACGCGGCCCTGCCCACCACCGTCATCGAGGACGTGCTTGGCAAGATCCGCACCGAGCACCCGCTCCTCGCCGCCGTGAAGATGGTGAACACCCAGACCATCACCAAGTGGGTCAAGGCCAAGCACCCCGAGCAGATGGCCTCGTGGGGCGAGCTGGACTCCGCCGTCACCAAGGAGATCACGGGGGCCTTCGAGGTCGTTGACCTCGGCCAGGGCAAGCTGTCCTGCTTCGCCGTGCTCNCCATCGACATGCTGGAGCTGGGCCCGACCTTCGTGGACGCCTACGTGCGCGAGGCCCTCGCCGAGGCCATGGCGCTGGCCCTCGAGAAGGGCGTCGTCGACGGCTCCGGCGTCAATGGCGAGCCCATCGGCATGATGCGCAAGGTCGCCGCCGGCGTGTCCGTCAGCACCGCCACCGGCTACCCGGCCAAGACCGTCGAGAAGGTCACGGACTTCGGCCCCGCCGCCTACGGAGCCCTGGTCGCCAAGCTGGTCAAGGACGAGGGGGGCCGCCTCAAGCCCGCCGGCGCCCTGTCCAGCCTGACCATGGTGTGCAACACCGTGGACTACCTCACCAAGGTCATGCCCGCCACGACCGTCCTCGCCACCAACGGCGGCTACGTCAACGGCCTGTTCCCGGTGCCCACCAAGGTCATCTGCTCCGAGGCCGTGCCCGAGGGCAAGGCGGTCCTCGGCCTGATGGACGAGTANGGCCTGTTCGTGGGAGGCAACCGCGGCCTCCAGTACTCCGACGAGTACAAGTTCCTAGAGGACCAGCGCACCTTCAAGATGGTCCAGTACGCCAACGGCAAGGCCGACGACGACACCTCCTTCGTCGTGCTCGACGTCTCCAAGCTCGACCCGGCGTACATCACCGTCAAGACCAAGGCCGGCGGCGCCTCCGCCGGCGCCTAGGGGACCGGATGGACGCCGACGCCCGGACCGACTCCCTCGAGGCGGTAAAGCGGAAGCTCAACGTCACGTGGGAGTCGGACGAGACCGACAANCGCCTGTACGACGTCGTCGAGACGGTGTCCGCCGTGCTGGGGATGCGGCTGGGCTACGGCCCCAGCCACACCTTCACCCGCGACGACGGGGAGGCGTGGGGGCTGTTCCTCAACGCCTGCCTGTACGAGTTCAGCGACGCGCTGGACGACTTCTGGGCCAACTACGCCGGGGACGTCATGGCGTGCCGCCTCGTGGTCACCTCCGCGGCCGAGGGGGAGGGGTGCGGCGATGCTGAGGCGTAAGGCCGAGGTCTTCGCCCCCACCGACGGCGTCCTATGGCTCTGCGAGGAGTCGGGCGAGCGCCTCTCGAGGGGCTTCGACTGGTCGGGCGCGGCGGGCCTCGTGCGCGGGGTCTGCCTGCCCTACCGGTCCATGATGCTGCGCTCCGACGACGTGGCCCTGGCCGCGTCAGAGGGCGACGCCTACACGGCCAAGGTCCGTGTGGCGGCACCTCCCGGGCTCTCCACCGTCTCCCTGGTGGAGATGGGCGGGGCAGCCTACGACCTCACCCGCTACGACGTGGAGGGCCGGTCGGCCTACCTCTACCTGACGGAGTCTGTGTCCGACGGCACCGTGGACCTGCTGTCGACGGCGGTCTCCTACGACCGGCTCGGCCAGGCGGTCCGTACCGAGACCNCCGTCACGGTGACCGCGCGCTCCGTGTCCCTGTCCGGGGACGGTTCCGCCCCGGCGCTCAAGGCCCGGGTCCGCGCCGTCGATTGGACGGGGGAGACCCGGCTGCGCAGGGCCGGCACCGTCTACACGGTCACCGGCTCCGCGTCCGACGGCCGGTGGGTGGACCTCGAGTGCTCGGAGGAGGCGAAGGACCGTGGCTGACCTCTCCGTCCCCGTGGACGGCCTGACCGCCGGCATCCTGCGGATGGCCACGGCCACCGTGAAGGCCGACGAGGAGGCCGTGGTCAGGAACGTCACCCGGGCCGGGCGCAAGGCCGCCGGGCTCCTGCGCTCCGGGGCCACCTGCTCCGGCGGCCGCCCCGCGGCCCTCACCGGCGGCTACCGCGCCGGCTGGAGGTCCAAGACCGAGCGTCGCGGGTCGGGAACCACGGTCTGCACCGTCTACAACGCCAGGAAGCCGGGGCTCACGCACCTGCTCGAGATGGGCCACGCGAAGTTCGTCTACGGCAGGCCCACGGGCGGCCGCGTGCCCGGCTACAAGCACATCGAGCCCGCCTACGAGCGGGCGAAGGGGGAGATGCTGCCGTGACGGGGACGCCACCCACCTACGCCGACCTCTGCGACGCCGTGGCGTCTTGCGGCCTGCCCTACGCGAGGGTCGCCTGGGACGGGGACGACCCCTCGTCCATCCCGCCGCTGCCCCACGTGCTGCTCGTGCCCGACGAGACCGCGGACGTGGTGGCCGACGCCTCGGGACTGTGCCCCGTGACGCTCTACACCGTGGAGCTCTACGAGCGGGGGAGCTCGCTGGCCGTCGAGGCGTCGCTCGAGTCCGCCCTCGCCGACGCCGGCTTCACCTACACACGCCGCCTCGGCGACGTGGGCTCCGGGGTCGTTGAGATGGCCTACCACCTCGCGGTCCTCGGGCGATGAACCAAGAACACAAACCGAAGAAAGGGAGCACCAATGGCTGACTCCAAGGTCCGCTTCGGCCTCAGCGCCGCCTACTACGCCGTCCTCAAGGACGACGGCACCTACGACACGCCCGTCCGCATGGTGGGCGCCCAGTCCATCGACGTGTCCAACTNNGGCTCCGACTCGGACTCGCTCTACGGCGACGACATCGTGATGTACACCGCAAACAACGGCTCCTCGGGCAAGACCCTCGAGGTCCAGTTCTCCAAGATCGGCCGCGACTTCCTCAAGAACGTGTGCGGCATGACCGAGGACCCGGAAACCGGCATCGTCTCCGAGTCCCCCGACGACACCGGCCGCAGCTTCGCCTTCGGCTTCCAGACCACCGGCGACGCCGGCGGCATGCGCACCTGGGTCCTCGAGAACACCGCCACGGTGCCGGTCCACAGCCCCGGCACCAACACCGACAGCCTCACCGAGGACCCGGACAGCGCCACGTTCACCTCGAAACCCCACGAATGCGCCGACGGCAAGCGCCGCCTGTCGTGCTTCTGCGAGGCGGGCGACGCAGGCTACGCCGACTTCTTCGCGAGGGTCCCGTTCCAGGTCGCTGCGGCCGAGTAAGGATCCCGCCAGGGGCGTCCCCGCATCCGGGGGCGCCCCGCCACCCCTAGAGAGGAGACGCCGTGGCCGACACCGGGACCATGGACGACACCAACCGCGCCACCGTGACCGTGGGCGGCGTGGAGTACGAGGTGGAGGCGTCCAACGCCGCCATGCTCGTCTACGCCAAGGAGTTCCGCGACAAGGCGGAGAGGCCCTACACGGGCAACCTCATCGTGGACGCCGGGCTCGACATCTCGCGCGCGGCCGACCTCGGCACCTGCGTCGCGTGGTGCGACATCCCCCACGTGGCCGGCGNCATCTNGGCCATGGCCCGGGCGGCCNGGTCCACCAAGGACACGTGGAGGGCCTTCGACCGGAGGCTCCAGTCGGCCCCCGCCAACATCTACGAGCCGGCGGACGCCGAGGGCCTCTTCGTCGGGGAGTTCGGCGAGCGGACCTTTTTTCGGGTCCCCGCGGGACACCGCGACGCTGGGCTCGCCGACGCGGAGCCGGAGGTCCAAGGGGCCTAGCCCGGGGACCGCCGAGGCCGAGGCGTGGCCGGTCCACGCCCAGGTGCTCAGCCTCATGGGCTGCGGCTTCTCCTACTCCGAGGCCTTGCGCATGAGCCCCATCGACACTAGGCGATACATCCACATCAACCAAGCCTGGGCCGTGCCGCCCGAGGACCGCCTGCAGGGCTCGGTTCTCGGGACGGCCGACGACCTCAGGGCGGCATTCGGGGGGTGACGGCCCGCATGGCAGACGAGTACAAGGGCCTGACCATCCAGTTCAAGGGCGACACCACGGGGCTCCGCGCCGCCCTCCAGCAGATACAGGGCCAGTCGCGCAAGGCCGAGCGCGAGATGCGCGCCATCGGCAGGGCGCTCGCCATCGACCCCAAGAGCGGCGCCCTGCTCGCCGAGAACCTCAAGAGCGCCACCCGGGCCGCCGAGCAGGCCGCGGACAAGGTGGAGGCCCTGAAGGCCGGCCTCGAGTCCNCCGACGGCCCCGAGGCCGTGGACAGGCTCAACCGCGAGCTGGACGTGGCCGAGGCCTACGCCAAGCGCGCCCGGGAGCAGCTCGTGGCCGCCAGCGAGGCGGCGAGCGACCTCGGCCGGGCCGAGGCCTCCATCCGCGCGTGGGGCCAGTCGCTCAGAGACGCCGGCGAGAGGGTCTCCGCCATGGGCGAGCGCATCAAGGCCGTGGGCGCCACGGTCCGCGGGGTGGGGGAGAGGCTCACCGCCGCCGTCACCCTGCCCGTGGCCGCGGCCGCCGGCGCCTCGGTCAAGGCCGCCGTGGGCATCGACTCCGCGTGGTACGGCGTGCGCAAGACCGTGGACGCCACCGAGGACGAGCTGCTCGCCCTCAAGGATGGGGCCATCGAGCTCTCCAAGGTCCAGCCGGTGCCCGCCGAGACCATCCTCAACATCGAGGAGCTCGGCGGCCAGCTCGGCATCTCCACGGCGAACCTCGAGGAGTTCGCGCAGGTCATCTCCGGCCTCGACATCGCCACCAACATGGACGCCGAGACCGCCGCCACNGNGNTGGCGAGGTTCATGAACATCACCGGCGCGTCGCAAGGCACCGTGTCCAACCTNGCGTCCGCCGTCGTGGACCTTGGCAACCACTTCGCCACCACCGAGAGCGACATCGTGTNCATGGCCGGCAGGCTCGCCTCGGCGGCCCACCAGGCCGGCATGACCGACGCCGACATCCTCGGCCTGTCCACGGCCCTGTCCTCCCTCGGCATGGAGGCGGAGGCCGGCGGCACGGCCGTGAGCCNCGTCATCAACGGCATCAACTCCTCGGTGGCCACGGGCTCGGAGTCCCTCGCGGACTACGCGAAGGTGGCCGGCATGAGCGCAGGCGAGTTCGCCGCCGCGTGGCGCGACGACGCGGCGCGGGCCTTCGAGGTCTTCCTCGAGGGCGTGGCCCGGGCCGGCGAGGAGGCGGGGGCCACCCAAGTGGTCCTCGACGAGCTCGGCATCACCGAGATCCGCACCTCCGACGCCATGCGCCGCTTCGCCGGCAACACGGGCCTCGTGAGCGACGCCCTGTCCCGGGCGTCCTCGGCCTACGCCGAGAACACGGCGCTGGCCGAGGAGGTCGGCAACCGCAACGAGAGCCTCGCGTCGAAGTTCGAGGTGCTCAGAAACCGACTCGTGGCCGTCATGGAGGACATCGGCGCCCCCATCGCCGACGCCCTGCTCGCCGCGCTGGACGCCGCCGAGCCGCTCTTCAGGGCCGTCGAGGAGGGCGCCCAGCGCTTCGCCGACATGTCCACGGAGGAGCAGCGGGCCGTCATCCAGACCGCGGCCATGGCCGCCGCCGTGGGCCCGCTNACGGGGCTGNTCGGCTCCGTGGTCGNCGGGGTGGGCTCGCTCGTGGGCGGCTTCGGCAAGCTGGTATCCGGNATCGGCGGAGCCGCCGACAGGGCAGCGGACGNCACCGGCTTCATCAAGACCTTCACCGGCGCCCTCACGGCAACGAACCCGCAGCTCGTCAAGGGCTACCGGGAGTCCGGGAAGCTCGCGGCCAAGCTCGGCCTCATGGGCAACGCCGCCGCCGAGTCCAAGGGGGGCNTGGCCGCGCTCAAGGCCGCGGTCAAGGGCGTCGGGTCCACGGCCAAGGCCGTGGCCGACGGCGGCCTCCAGCTCCTCGGCCTCGGCTTCAAGGCCGTGGGTCCCCTGGCCCTCGGCGCCGTGGCCGCCGCCGGCATCGCCATGGTCGTCGGCGAGCTCGTCGAGGCCGACCGCCACAGCCGCCTCGTGGCCCAGGCCCAGGGCGAGCTCGCCGCGGCGGTGGACGGGGCCGTGGCCAAGATGGACGATGAGTCCGGCTCCGTGGAGGAGCTCGGGCGCCGCTCCGCCACGACCCGCGGCGAACTGGACCAGCTCTGGCAGGACCACCTCAAGCTCTCCGACTCCATAAAGGAGGTCAATCTCTCCGCCCAGCGCCAGAAGACCGACCTCTACGGGGCGTGGGGCGCCATCGAGGAGCTCGCCAACAGGAGCGGCCTCGGCGCCGAGGACCAGCAGCGCCTCAAGGACGCCGTGGACCGGGTCAACGAGGCCTGCGGCACCCAGTACAGCGTGGTCGACGCCGCCAACGGCAAGATCGCCGACCAGAGCGGCGTCATCCAGGACAGCACCGAGGCCATCAAGGACAACATCGACCAGCGGCTCAAGCAGATAGAGCTGGAGCAGTACGAGTCCCAGGTCTCCTCGCTCAACGAGCAGAAGGCCAAGGACATCGAGGCCTACACCAAGGCCCAGAAGGACCTCAACGACGAGATCGAGCGCTGGAAAGAGTTCACGGGGTTCACCGGGGAGGCCTGGGACAGGTTCTTCGAGAACTGGAGGAACTGGGACGGCAAGGCGTACTACGACGCCCTGACCGAGACCGGAGACGCCCTCAGGTCCACCAACTCCGCCCTCGAGACCGCCGAGGAAAACTTCCGCGCGGTGCAGGAGGCCTCCGGAGGGCTCGCCGAGGGCTACGAGGCGGCGGTGTACTCCATCGGCGACCTGGCCACGGCCTGCACGGCGTCCGGGGTGTCCATCCGCGACATATCCCGGGCGCTGGAGGACGCCGGGGCCGACACCGAGAGGCTCGCGGCCCTCACCCCCCAGCAGCTCTCCGAGGTGGCGGCCGCCTACGACGGGACCACGGCCTCCATCGTCGGCAAGCTCGAGGAGTTCGGGGTGGACTGCCTGTCTGCGGGCGAGGCCGCGGCCAACGAGTGGCGCCGCGGGCTCTCCGACGGGGCCCGCGGGGCCGTGGACGCGGCGGTGGAGGCCACCGGCCAGACGCTGGAGGCCTTCAGGGAGGCCACGGGGAGGTACGGCATCGAGGGCGACGCNGCGGTGCAGGCCTACGCCGGCGCCCTCTCCGAGGGGGCGGCCGAGGCCGAGGCCGCCGCCGTGGCCGTNAGCGGCAAGGCCCTGGGGCGGATACGCTCCGAGGCAGGCGAGTTCGCCGTCTGCGGCCAGGCGTCCATCGACGCCTACGTGGCGGCCATCGCCGAGGGCCAGCCCGAGGACGTGGCCCGTCGGAAGGCGCTGCTCGCCGCCGACGCCCTGCGCGTCCCCGGAGAGGCCGGGGCCTGCGGGTCGACGTTCATAAGGGCCTACATCGAGGCGTTGAACGCCGGGGACCCCGCCGACGCCGCGAGGGCCAAGGCCCTGGAGGCCGTAGGCGGCCTCAAGCAGGCCGGAGACTACGCCACGCCCGAGGGCCGCGCCTTCATCGACGCCTACGTCGCCGCCATCGAGTCCGGCTCCACGCTGGAGGCCGCGGCCGAGGCGGCGCGGCAGGCGGTGGAGGGGCTGGGCTCCGGCGAGGGGGCGGCCGCCGAGAAGGGCACCACCACCAAGGCGGCCTTCAACAAGGCCGTCTCCGCCGACGACGGTTCCGTGGCGGCGGCCTTCGCCTCCATCGGGGCCCAGATAGAGGACCAGCACCCGTTCCTCGACGCCGCTGCCCGGAATGTGGGCACCAGGGTCACGACGTCCCTGGGCAGCGCCGTGATCGACGGCTCCNGCACCGTGGTGTCGGCCACCGGCCAGCTGGCCCCCCTCGTGGGGCAGTCGCTGGACTCCCTGACCCTCACGTCGTCGGCGAAGGGTTCCGAGGCCGTGGCGGCGCTCGCCGGGTCCATCTCCACCGGGGGGCCGACGGTGGGCTCCGCGGCCGCGGGACTGGACACCGCCGCCATGGCGGGGGTAGCGGGGCTGCCGGCCAAGATGGGCTCCACGGGCTCCGACGGCTGGTCCAGGCTCGCCGNCGGGCTCGGCTCGGGGGCCGGCGCCGTGTCTGCGAGCTCGTCCCAGCTCGCCGGGTCGGCCGAGGGGCCTGTCTCCCCGCTCCCCGCGGAGCTCGGCGGCTACGGCTCCGACGGCTCGTCGATGTTCGCGTCGGGGCTCGTGTCCGGCAAGCGGGCCGCGTCCATCAACGCAGGGGTCATGGCGGCGCAGGCGCAGCTGATGAACCAGCACGCGTCGAGCGCCTTCGGGTGGGGCTCCGGCATGTCGGNCAANTTNGCCGCCGGCATCCGAGCCGGCGTGGGGGCCGCCCTGTCGNCGGCACGGGCCGTGGCGTCGGCCGTGGCTGGCGTGCTCCACCACACCACCCCCGACGAGGGTCCCATGGAGGACGACGACGTCTGGGGCCTGCACTTCGCGCGGAACTTCGCCGAGGGCATCGAGGCCGGGGTCCCCGAGGTCCGCAGGGCGGCGCTGGCCATGGCGGGGGCCGCCGTGGTGGAGCCGCCGTCCTACGGCGGGCTCTGGGAGGGGGCGAGGCTGTCGGCCGCCGTGGCCTCCGCGGCGGGCGGGCGCGACGGGGCCGTGCTCGCCCCGCGCGTCGAGATCGTCCAGTCCAACAAGGTGGTGCGGTCGGGGAGCGACCTCGACAGCGCCATGCAGGTCATCAACCGCTCCATGCTGAGCGCCGCCAGGGAGGTGTTCCGCTGATGGGCACGACCATGGACATCGTCGGCGACGGGTTCTCCGTCCACGTCCTCGGCAGGCCCGGGCCGTCCGGCGAACCCTGTTTGGCCCTCATGCACGACTACATCGAGGGGTGGTACTCCACGCCGGACCTCAAGGTGGAGAGCCACGCCAGGCAGACCGGCGACGGCNACTTCCAGACTCCGTCCGACCGGGTGCTCTACGAGAGCCGCACGGTCACCGCCCACATCCTCGCCTACGGCAGGAACAGGGACGAGGTGGTGGGGTGGGCCACGAGGCTCAACCGCACGGCGGGCGGCCTCGTGACCGTCACCGTCCACGACGGCGGGGCGTCCACGTGGGCCCGGGGCTACTGCNAGCTCAACTTCGANGCGGCCCACTACGAGGANGCCATGCCCGGNACCCTCACCGTGGTCTGCGACGACCCGAGGCGCTACGGCACGGCCGTCCGCCAGGGCTACGCGTCGACCAGCCCCGAGGGCCTCGGCGGCCTCGTGTGGTCCGCCGACGCGCCGAGGGGCCTCGCCTTCCCCCTCGGCTTCGGCGACGTGGCGAGGTCCCACTCCGTCTGCACCGTCCTCAACGGGGGCACGGCCACGGCCTACCCCGTCATAACCTTCGGCGGCGGCAACCCGGCGGACCTGCGCATCGCCGACCCGTCCGGGCGGCAGCTCCGCTATCAGGGGCCCAACGAGGCCCCCGTCGTCTTCGACTGCCTCTCCCGCACGGCGGCGTGCTTCGGCGTGGACCGCACCCGATACGTCTCGGCGCGGGGGTGGCCCGAGGTGCCGCCGGGCGGCTCCCTGACACTGAGCGTCATGAACTCCGGCGGCGGCTACATCGAGGTCGCCTGCCGCGACACCTACATCTAGGAGGCAGCCCATGGCAACCAACGTGGCATTCGGCATCGCCAACGACGGCGCGGACGGCACGAGCCCCCTGGCCCTGCGCAAGTGCCTGTCCGCCATNTGGCAGTCCGACGGCATCATAGAGGGCCTCGCCTGCAAGGGGACCGGCGCCCAGTCCTACCACGTCGCCGCCGGGGTGGCCGTGTGCAGCCGCAACGCCAACCGCGGCGACGGGGCCTGCTGGGCGCCGTGGGACGGCGGCAGCACCCCCGCGGTGGCGGCGAACAACACCGGCCACCCGCGCATCGACACGGTGTGGATCCGCGCGCGCGCCAAGCAGCAGGGCGACGCCACGAACCACGTCGAGCTGGGGGTCACCCAGGGCACGCCGTCCGCGTCCCCCGTGGCGCCNNCGGCCCCCACCTACGCCACGGTCCTGGCCCACATGCTGCTCCCCGCCGGGGCGACGTCCACCGCCGGGGCCACGTCCCAGAACGTGAGCCGGTTCTACGCCGTCCCCTACGGCTCGTCCCTCGGGGTGCTGGTGGACAAGACCTACACGGCCCAGAACGAGTTCCTCAAGCGCTACACCGAGAAGCCCGTGGCCACCGCCACGTTCTCCCTGCCCACGGCCCGCGTGCTCTCCATCGGGCTCACGGCGTCCGTCCAGGCGTCCGGGTGCGCCAGCGACCTGTACTGGGCCGGGTCCGGCTACGTCCAGTGGTACCTGGACAACGCGAAGGTGAGGACCTACCGCTTCGACTGCAACCCATACTCCCCGAGCTCCTTCTACTTCGAGGACNAGCNCGTGGTGCCCGCCGGGACCCACACCGTNAAGATGAGCGTCTGGGGGTCCACCACCAAGCCCGCCTCGGATCTCTACCTTTGCTACGGCGGGAACGACTCCTGGCCCGGCCAGCGCCTCCTGGTGACGGACCTGGGCGTGGCCGCGAGGGGGTAGGCCCATGTGGCAGTGCTTCACCTTCGACACGGTGAGCGGGCTCCTGCGCAAGCCCCTGGACGTGCCCGCCCTCTCGTGGCGCGTGACGGTGGCCGACTGCTCGCTCTCGACCACCCGCGGCACGGACGTGGGCGAGGGGGAGGGCTCCGGCCTCCGGGTGCCGTGGTCCGCGCTCCAGGGCGCGGACGCGGCGTCGCGGGACTTCGAGCTCGCGCCCCTGCGCCGCGGCGTCGTCCTCATGCTCGACGGCGCCCCCGTGGTGGCCGGGGCCATCGGGGGCAGGGTCGACACGTGGCTGGACACCAGCTTCTCGCTCCGGTCCCCCATGGACCTTCTGGAGCAGCGCGTCGTCTGCCCGGAGG
>NZ_CAJMXC010000024.1:0-23473 GCF_905219715.1 Olsenella sp. CU969 | reverse complement strand
AGCCCCCCGCGGGCGACGAGCCCAGCTGGGACGCGCCGGCGGCCTTCGACGACGAGGCCGTGCGGTTCGGCGACGCCTTCCACGAGCTCGCGCGCCTGGCCGCGGGCGACGGCCGGCTGCCCGACGCCGCGCGGGTGGCCGCCGTGGCCGACCGCCGCGGCCTGGACCGCGACGCCCGGGGGCGCCTCGCGCGCGCCCTCGACGCCTGGTGGGCCACACCCCTGCGGGAGCGGGCCCTCTCAGCCGCCACGGTGGTGCCGGAGCTGCCGTTCTTCTCGGCGGAGGACGGCGGCGCGTCGGGCTACGTCACCGGCTCCATCGACCTGTTCTCGTCGAACGGCGACGGCCGCGCCCTCGTGGTGGACTACAAGACCGGCGAGACCTACATGGACGCGGCGGCGGCCGCCGAGCACCACGCCATGCAGGCCCGCTACTACGCCCACGTGCTCATGGCCCAGGGGTACCGCGAGGTGGAGGCGGCCTTCGTGCTGGTGGAGAACGTCCGCGACGGCGAGCCGCTCACGGTGTCGTTCCATTTTGAGGGGGAGGTGCCGCCCCTCGGGGCCGACGTGGCGTGACGCCCGTCCCCCAGCAGCCGGCCTCTCCGCATCCTGCCTTCTCTCCGCACCTGAACGCGGTTGGGGGCGACCCTCTCGGCACCTGAACGCGGCTGGGGGCGGATTCCGGGCACCTGAACGCGGCTGGGGGCGGATTCCGGGCACCTGAACGCGGCTGGGGGCGGATTCCGGCACGTCCGCGCCTCCTGAGTCGCCCTCAACCGCTTTCAGGTGGCAGTCGTGGTCCGGGCGAGGAGCGGCCGGCGGCTGCCGGTCGCGTCCCGGCCGCATCCGGCACCTGTATGCGGATAACTCTGCCATTTATACACCGATTAGCGCATATTACCGGCATGTGTATCCATCTTGTGTCATGGGCACCCGTGGCGGGGAGACCCGGCGCGGGCGCGTCTAGCATGGCCCGAGCACCTTTAAGGGGCCGCGGGACGGCCCGAAGGCCACGATGGAGAGGACGGCCATGAATCCCCTTGCCTCACCCACCCCGCCCATGCCGGCGCTGCTCGCCCTCGCGGACGGCACCTGGCACCGCGGCCACTCCTGTGGCGCGCCCGGCACCGCCTTCGGCGAGATCGTCTTCAACACGTCCATGGCCGGCTACCAGGAGATCGCGACGGACCCCTCCTATGCCGGCCAGGTCGTCTGTCTCACCTATCCCCAGCAGGGCAACTACGGCATCTCCCCGGAGGCCTCCGAGGCCGCCCGCCCGGCGCTCTCGGCCCTCGTGGTGGCCGACGCCTGCCGCACCCCCAGCCACTGGCGGAGCCGCGAGACGCTGCCGTCCTACCTGGCGCGCCACGGCGTCGTGGCGGTGGAGGGGGTCGACACCCGCGCCGTGACCCTCGCGGTCCGCGGCGGGGGAGCCATGGCCGCGGGCGTCTCCACGGAGGTGCTCGACCCCGACGAGCTCGTGGCCCTCGTGCGCGCCCAGCCGCCCATCGCCGAGCGCGACCTCGTGGCGGCCGTCTCCTGCGACGCCCCGTGGACCGAGACCCCCGCCGCGGGCTGCGGCCGCTCTGTGGCGGCGGTGGACTGCGGCCAGAAGGCGGGCATCGTCGCCGGCCTCGCCGCCCGCGGGCTCACGGTGCACACGCTGCCGTGGGACGCCACGGCCGCCGACGTCCTGGCCCTCGGCGCCGACGGCGCCTTTCTATCCAACGGCCCGGGCGACCCCGCCTCCGTGCCCGGGGTGGTGGCCTGCGCCCGCGGGCTCCTCGGGCGCGTGCCCGCCTTCGGCATCTGCCTCGGCCACCAGGTCATGGCCCTCGCTGCGGGCGCGCGCACCGTCAAGCTAGCCTACGGCCACCACGGCGGCAACGAGCCGGTGATGAACCTCCTCACCCGCACCTGCGAGGTCACGGCCCAGAACCACAACTACGCCGTGGACTTCCCCTCGTTCGGCCCCCTCGTCCCGGGGGAGTCCGGCGGCCGCACCTCCCACGAGGCCGACCTCCGGTGCTGGGCCGAGCGGGGTGTGGCGCCGGTGGCCCTGTCGCCCGAGGTGGGGCGCGTGCGCCTCACCCACGTGAACCTCAACGACGGCACCTGCGAGGGCGTGGAGTACCTCGACCGCCGCGCCTTCTCGCTCCAGTACCACCCCGAGGGGCGCCCCGGCCCGCTCGACGGCGCCTACGGCTTCGACGCCTTCTGTGCCCTCATGGCCGGCGACCCCGACTACCTCGTCCACGCCGTCCAGGGGAGGTGCGCCTGATGCCCGCGCGCGCAGACATCCGCAAGGTCCTCGTCATCGGCTCCGGCCCCATCGTCATCGGCCAGGCCTGCGAGTNCGACTACTCCGGCGCCCAGGCGTGCCGCGCCCTCAAGGGGCTGGGCATCGAGGTGGTGCTCGTCAACTCCAACCCCGCCACCGTCATGACCGATCCGTCGACGGCGGACCGCACCTACGTGGAGCCCGTGACGCCCGCCTGCGTGGCCAAGGTCATCGAGCGGGAGCGGCCCGACGCCCTGCTCGCCAACATGGGCGGCCAGACGGCCCTCAACTGCGCCGTGGCCCTCGCCGAGGAGGGCGTGCTCGAGCGCTTCGGCGTGGAGGTGATCGGCTGCGACATCGAGTCGATCAAGGTGGGGGAGGACCGCGAGCTCTTCGCCGCCGCCATGGCCGACATCGGGCTCGAGTGCGCCCGCTCCGAGGTGGGCCGCACGGTGGGGGAGTGCCTGGCGGTGGCCGACGAGATCGGCTACCCCGTGGTGGTGCGCCCCGCCTTCACGCTGGGCGGCGCCGGCGGCGGCGTTGCCCGGGACGCGGGGGAGCTCGCCGCCGTCGCGGCCGAGGGCCTCTCGCTCTCACCCGTGTCCGAGGTGCTCGTGGAGCGGTCCGTGGAGGGCTGGAAGGAGATCGAGATGGAGGTGGTGCGCGNCGGCGCCCNCAACGGCGTGGTGGTNTGTTCCATCGAGAACCTCGACCCCATGGGCGTGCACACCGGCGACTCCATCACCGTGGCGCCATGCCAGACCCTCACCGACACCGAGCTCCAGCACCTGCGCGACTGCTCCCTCGCCGTCCNCGAGCGCGTGGGCGTGGCCTGCGGCGGCTCCAACGTGCAGTTCGCCGTGAACCCGGAGGACGGCCGCGTGCTCGTGGTGGAGATGAACCCGCGTGTGAGCCGCTCCTCGGCCCTGGCGTCCAAAGCCACNGGCTTCCCCANCGCCACGTGCGCCGCGCTCCTCGCCGTGGGCCTCACGCTCGACGAGGTGGTCAACCGCGTCACCGGCGCCACCCCGGCGTGCTTCGAGCCGGCACTGGACTACTGCGTGGTCAAGGTGCCGCGCTTCGCCTTCGAGAAGTTCGAGGGCGCGTCCTGCGAGCTCACCACCCGCATGAAGTCGGTGGGCGAGGCCATGGCGCTCGGCACCACCTTCGAGGAGGCGCTGCAGAAGGCCCTCCGGTCGCTCGAGCAGGGCCACACCGGCCTGGACCGCCCCGCCGGCGCCGACGCCGCCGGCGCCGACGAGCTGGCCGACCTCGTGGCCGAGCCCACTCCCGACCGTGTGTTCTGGCTCGNCGAGNCGCTGCGCCGCGGCTGGGACCCCGGCCGGGTGGCGGCCCTGTCGGGGGTGGACCCGTGGTTCGTCTGCCGCATCGCGGACATCGTGGCGGCCGAGGGGCGCATCGCCTCGCTCGGCCTCGCCGGGCTCGACGCGCCCCTCATGCTCGCGGCCAAGCAGCTGGGCTTCTCCGACGTGCAGATCGGCGCCCTCACCGGCCAGGCCGAGGACACCGTGCGCGCCCTCCGGCGGATCCTGGGCGTGGTGCCCTGCGTGAAGACCGTTGACACCTGCGCCGGCGAGTTCGCCGCGGCCACCGAGTACCACTACCTCACCTACCGTGCGGGCGGCGCCACCGAGCACCGCGAGGCCGCGCGCCCGCGGGTCATGGTCCTCTCGGCCGGCCCCAACCGCATCGGCCAGGGCATCGAGTTCGACTACTGCTGCGTCCACGCCGTGCAGGCCCTCTCGGCCATGGGCTACGAGACCGTCATGGTCAACTGCAACCCCGAGACCGTCTCCACGGACTTCGACACGAGCGACCGCCTCTACTTCGAGCCGCTCACCTTCGAGGACGTCATGAACGTGGTGGAGGTGGAGCGCCCCTGCGGCGTGGTGGTCACGCTGGGCGGGCAGACGCCGGTGAACCTCGCCGGGCGCCTCAAGCGCGCGGGCGTGCCCATCCTCGGCACCCAGCCCGAGGCCATCGACCTCGCCGAGGACCGTGACCGCTTCGCCGCGCTCCTCGACCGCCTGGGCGTGGAGTGCCCGCCCTCGGCCGTGGCCTCCACCCTCGCGGAGGCGGCCGAGGTCGCGGCGCGCATCGGCTACCCCCTCATCGTGCGTCCGAGCTACGTGCTGGGCGGCCGCGGCATGGCCATCGTCTACTCAGCCGACGAGCTGGGGACCTACGTGTCCCAGGCCGCATCGGTGAGCCCCGACCGGCCGCTCTACCTGGACGCCTTCCTCGAGGACGCCGTGGAGCTGGATGTGGACGCCCTCTGCGACGGCACCGACGTCTACGTGGGGTCGGTCCTGGAGCACATCGAGGAGTGCGGCATCCACTCAGGCGACTCCGCCTGCTGCTGGCCGCCCTTCTNGCTCTCCGACGCCGTCGTGGGGCGGGTGCGCGACATCACGCGGCGCCTGGCCCTCGCCTGCGGCGTGGTGGGCCCGCTCAACGTGCAGTACGCCGTCAAGGACGACCGCGTGNTCGTCATCGAGCTCAACCCGCGCGCCAGCCGCACGGTGCCCTTCTCGTCCAAGGCCACCGGCGTGCCCCTGGCTGCGCTGGCGGCCCGGGTCATGGCGGGCGAGCCCCTGGCGGCCATGGGGCTTCCCGACGAGGAGCGCGAGCCGGGCTACTTCGCCGTCAAGGAGTCGGTCATGCCGTGGAGCCGCTTCCCCGGCAGCCCCGTCACCCTGGGCCCCGAGATGCGCTCCANCGGCGANGTCATNGGGGTCGCGCCCACGTTCCCCGAGGCCTACGCCAAGNCCCGCGAGGCCATCGACTANCGGCTGCCCGAGGGCGGCACGGTCATGGTGAGCGTGTGCGACCGCGACAAGCGTTCCGTGNCCCCCGTGGCCCTCGCCCTGACGGGCCTCGGCTACAACCTCGTGGCCACCCGCGGCACGGCCAAGACGCTGCATGCGGNAGGCATTCCCTGCGAGGAGGTCAAGCGCGTGGCCGAGGGGCACCCCAACATCCTTGACCGCATCCGCGGCGGGGAGGTGGCCTTCCTCATCAACACGCCCCACGGCGAGAGCAGCCGCGGCGACGGCGTGCTGCTGCGCGGCGAGGCGGTCGCACGCGGCATCGACCTCGTGAGCACCATGAGCGGCGCCGTGGCCCTGGTGCAGGCGGTGTCGGCGGCCCGCAGGGGAGGGGCCGGCCCCGTGGCCCTGCAGGACCTGGCCTGACGCCGGACGCCTGACAGAGGTGCCTGGCCCATCTGCGCGTGACAGAGGTGCCTGGCCCATCTGTCNTTTATCCTNTTGGATAAGTGATGAATCCTGCCGGCGCCGGCACGCCACGGTGACGCGACGAGCGCGTGCGACGCCCAAAGCGCCCGACCAACGTGACGAATGTCCGGTNGCAGAAGCGATGTGGGACAAAAGTGCCCGACCATTGGGACAAAAGTGTCCGGGTGGTGGGACAGGGTGGTGGGACGGGGGCCTGTGCCTTTCAAAAACGTAAGCGTGGGGTCATCAAGTTCCATGGAACCTGAGGGGCTCCTTTGCCATCCTGTTCTCCACGAACCGTTCCCGAGAGGAGAGGACCCGATGCTCCGCGCCTTTTCCGGCCCGTTCAAACTGGCGATCGCCCTGTGGCCCCTGGCCTCGCTGGTGCTCACGCTGCCTGTGCTCGCCCTGGNCTACCATCGCCGCGGCCGTGTCACGCTCGCGTCGCTCGCCTGGTCCTACCTCGCGGTGCTCTACGCCCTCGGCGTCGCCTGCTTCACCCTCTACCCCATGCCCGAGGGCACGAGCGGTCCCGGCATCACCTACGGCGTGGCGCCCCAGCTCCACCTGTTCGCATTCGTCGGCGACATCCGTAACGACGGCCTCGGGGCGGTCTTCCAGGTGGTGGCCAACGTGGCGTTGTTCATGCCCTTCGGCTATATGCTCGCCTACGGGTTGCGCTGGCGGGTGCCCGCCGTGGCCGCGTCGGNCTTCGCCGTGTCCCTCCTGGTGGAGTGCGCCCAGCTCACCGGCTTCTTCGGCCTCTACCCCTACGCCTACCGCACCTTCGACGTCGACGACCTCATGGCCAACACCGCGGGTGCCCTGGTGGGCCTCGCCTGTGCCAAGGTCGTCGGCCNGGTGGTGGGCCGCGGCGACTACNTNGCGNCGCCNGTCACCCACAGCCCCGGTTTCGTGCGCCGTTGCGTGGCCGCCGTCATCGACCTGGGGCTCTGCTNCGTGGGGGCGGCCCTGGCTGCCGCCGTCGCGGCCTTCGCCATGTGGAACCTCCTTCCCGGTTCCGCCCCGGGCTCCCTGGAGCCCCGCCTCGCCCTGGCCGGCGTCTCGGTGACGGCGTCCAACGTGGCCTCGGTGGCGGTGGGGTGGGTCTTCGTGGGCTCCCTCACGGCCCTGCTCTTGGTGGTGGAGCTCCTCGTCCCCGTGGGCCGCCACGGTTCCACCCCCGGCGGTGCCTTCGTGCGCATGAGCTGCGAGACGAGGGCTCGCACGGGATGGCGTCGGGCGCTGTTCTACTCCGTGCGCCTCTTCGTCTTCCTCTGCCTGTTCACCCTGCCGTGCCTGGCACCGGGGAACTGGCTGCTCGTGCCTCTTGTCTGCGTGGCCCTCTACCCGTTCCTGCGCTCCATGCCCTACGACCTGCTCCCCGGCGCCGAGCCTGTCGACACCGCCCTCTCCTAGGGTTCCCGCCCCGGTCTGTAATCCCAGTGAAAAGGTGGGACTTTTGGACATATGGGGGCGGGGGTTTCCGGGCACCCCATATGATGGGGCCGCCGGTGGCCTCGGGTCACCGGTCCTCCACGGACATCCGACGACACCTGCCGCCGCCTTCGCCCGCGCGGGGGTTCATGTCGTNTCGCCGGCCCATGCCNGCCTGTCTGTCAAGGAGTGCCAATGTTCAAGGAGGCCATCGAGCGCGTGCCGTTCCCTGTGTGCGGCGTCGCCCTCGGCACCGTCGCCCTCGGGAACCTGCTCGACAACTTCGTCCCGGGCATCCGCTACGTCCTGGCCGCTCTCTCGGCCCTCATGCTCTGCGCCCTCGTGGCCAAGTGCATCCTCGTGCCCGGGTTCTTCCGTGAGAACATGGAGAACCCCATNTCCGCCTCGGTGTCGGGCACCTTCCCCATGACCGTCATGCAGCTCTCGGCCCTCATGGCGCCGTTCTGGGGGCCGGTGGCCTTCGTCCTCTGGGGTGCCGCCGTGGCCCTCCACATGGCGCTCATCGTCTTCTTCACCGTGCACTACGTGTTCCATCTGAGGATCGAGCAGGTCTTCGCCAGCTGGTTCATCGCCTACGTGGGCCTCGTGGTGGCCTCGGTGACGGCGCCCGCCTTCGGCCTGGAGGCCTTCGGCGCCGGCGTCTTCTGGTTCGGCTTCGTCGCCCTCGTGGCGCTGTTCGTGCTGGTCTCCGTGCGCTACCTCGCCCACCGCGAGATGGCCGAGGCCACCCTGCCGCTCATCTGCATCTATGCGGCTCCGTTCAACCTGTGCGTCGTGGGGTGCCTCAACTCCGTCGAGCCCGCCCCCCTCGCCTTCGTGGCCGTGCTCTGGTCCATCGGCGCCGTCCTCTACGTGGTGTCTGCCGTCAACTGCGTGCTGTGCCTGCGCCGTGACTTCTATCCCAGCTACGCCGCCTTCACCTTCCCCTTTGTCATCTCGGCCATGGCGAGCCTCATGCTGTCCCGCGCCGCGGCCGCCCAGGGGGCGCCCCTTGCCGTCGTGGAGCTGGCGGTGCCGGTGCAGGTGGTGGTCGCCGCCGTGCTCGTGACCTTCGTGGTCGTGCGCTACGTCGTCTTCGTGGCTGAGCCCACCGTGGTACACGCCGAGGAGGAGGAGGCCTGGGACGAGGTCTCGCNCACCGACGTGCCCGAGGGCGAGGACCTCGTGGGCTATCCCCGCGAGGTGGCCGCCGAGGCCGAGCGCCTGCTGGCCGAGAAGGAGGCCGCCAGGGCCTGACACCCTGTCCCACCACCCGGACACTTTTGTCCCAATGGTCGTGCACTTCTGTTCCTGCCACGCCGCTCAGCCCCTGCCCTCCCCACGCGGCCGCTGCGGCCCCGCCGGTCCGGTGACCGGTTGGCATACCCATCCCCGCTGGCCGCCCGGGCCCGCCCCGTCGCCGCGGGTGCGGCCCGGGCGGCCGTGCGCGCCCATACCCTGTACGCATGGTGGCGGGGGACGCCCCTCCATCGGTGACCGCGCGCACGGCCACGGCCACCGGTGACGGATCCCCCAGCTCCCGGCGCCGGTGCGCAACTGCTGTGCAGATTTATTTCAGGGGACACGGCCCGGTTTGTNCTCCACGGGGTCGCNATATATACTCGTCCGGGTGCAAGCTCGGACCAGAGAAAGACCAGAACNCAGGGCGCATACGGCGCCTTCCACCCATTGGAGGTCTCCATGCTCGGTGGACTCGGCATTCCCGAACTCCTCATCATCCTCGTCGTCGTGCTCGTGATCTTCGGGCCCAAGAACCTCCCCAAGCTCGGTGCCTCCCTCGGCAAGACCGTCAAGAACATCCGCGAGGGCATGGAGAGCACCGACGACCCCAAGGGCCAGAAGAAGATCGAGGCCGAGGACGTCGNGGTCGTCGANAACGGCGACNCCGACAAGGACGCCCAGTAAACGGGTATCATTGCCTGTCGCATCTGTTTTTCGTTCTTGAGAAAGGCGTCGACCCGTGCAGAGCACCCAGATTCAGCTGACCCCCGACGGCCGCCAGAAACTCGCCGACGAGCTTGCCTGGCGCGAGGGGGAGCACGCAAAGGAGATCACCGAGTCCATCAAGACGGCCAAGGACTTCGGTGACCTCTCCGAGAACGCGGAGTACGACGCCGCCAAGGAGGAGCAGGCCCGCAACGAGGCACGCTGCAACGAGATTCGCCAGATCCTCGCCAACGCGGTCATCGTCGACAAGGCCGGGGTGGCCGACGCCGTCTCCATCGGCTCCACCGTCGTCCTCCAAGACGGTGACACCGGCAAGGAGATGACCTTCTCCATCGTGGGCACCACAGAGACCAACTCCCTGGAGCACAAGATCTCGACCGAGTCCCCCGTGGGGGCGGCGCTCCTGGGCCACAGGAAGGGCGACGAGNTCACCGTGACCTCGCCGAACGGCTCGACCAGGACCTACACCGTCCTCTCCATCGAGCGTTCGTAAAGCCCACCGGGGAAGCGAGACTTCTCAGACCCTGCCTGTGGTTTCCCGCAGGCAGGGTTTTGCGTTATACNTGGACCGGGGCNGGCCGNCGCCGGCCCGANGCCAGGACCTAAGAAGGAGAGACGGCATGTCCCAGCACGACGACCAGACCACCCCGGAGACCACCGACGAGCGCACGCTGCGCCGCGCCAAGCGCCNGGCCATGATCGACGCCGGCGGCAACCCCTACCCGTCCTCCTTCGAGCCCGACGCCCACGCCGCCCGGATCGAGGAGGACTACGCCTCCCTCGAGCCCGGCCAGGACACCGAGGACGTCGTCTGCGTGGCGGGCCGCGTGCGCGCCATCCGCAACCAGGGCAAGGTCTGCTTCGTGATGCTCCAGGACCACACGGGCCAGATCCAGCTCTTCTTCCGCGTGAACAACCTCGAGCCCGCGGCCTGGGNCCTCCTGGGCACGGTGGACCTCGGCGACATCGTGGGCGTCANCGGCACGGTGCTNCGCACCCGCCGCGGCCAGATCTCGGTCGCNCCCACGTCGCTCACCATGCTCGCCAAGGCCCTGCGCCCGCTGCCCGAGAAGTTCCACGGCCTCTCCGACAAGGAGACCCGCTACCGCCAGCGCTACGCCGACATGATCGTGAACCCCGAGGTGCTCGAGNCCTTCAAGAAGCGCTCCCGCATGATCGCCGCCATCAGACGCTACATGGACGGCCAGGGCTACTTCGAGGTCGAGACGCCCATCCTCCAGTACACCCTCGGCGGCGCCAACGCCCGCCCGTTCGTCACGCACCACAACGCCCTCGACATGGACTTCTACCTGCGTATCGCCACCGAGCTGCACCTGAAGCGCCTCATCGTGGGCNGCATGGAGCGCGTNTACGANATCGGCCGCNAGNTCCGCAACGAGGGNNTGGACCAGACCCACAACCCCGAGTTCACCACCATGGAGGCCTACCGCGCCTACACCGACATCGAGGGCATGAAGGAGCTCGCCGAGGGCGCCTTCAAGGCCGCGGCCGACGAGGTCTGCGGCACCCACAGCATCGTCTACCAGGGCACGCCTGTGGAGCTCGGCGGAACCTGGCGGAGCGCCACCATGGCCGAGCTCGTGAGCGAGGCCGTGGGCGAGGAGCTCTCCATCGACACCCCGCTGGAGCGCCTCCGCGAGGTCAATGCCGAGCGGGGCCTCGAGTGGGAGGAGTCCTGGGGGGCCGGCAAGCTCCTGTTCAACCTCTACGACGAGCTGGTGGAGTCCACCATCGTCGACCCCACCTTCGTCTGCGACTACCCCGTCGAGGTGTCGCCGCTCGCCAAGCGCAAGCCCNCCGACGAGCGCCTGACCGACCNCTTCGAGCTCGTGATCTGCGGCCATGAGTACGCCAACGCGTTCACCGAGCTCAACGACCCGGTCGACCAGGAGGGCCGCTTCGCCGACCAGGTGGCCGCCAAGGCCGCCGGCGACGAGGAGGCCATGGAGTACGACCACGACTACGTCCGTGCCCTCGAGTACGGCATGCCGCCCACCGGCGGCATCGGCATCGGCATCGACCGCATGGCGATGCTCCTCACCGACCAACCCTCCATCCGCGACGTGCTGCCCTTCCCGCACATGCGCCCGGAGGTCACTGCATAGGGGGTGCAAACCACCATGTTCGACAAGTTCACCGAGAAGGCCCGCAAGGTCATGAGCCTCGCCCAGGACGAGGCCCGCGAGCTCGGGCAGATGTACGTGGGCACCGAGCACCTGCTGCTCGGACTCATCAAGCAGAGCGACGGCATCGCCGCACAGGCCATGGCCGAGCTCGACGTCACCTACGAGGAGGCCCTGGCCATCGTCCGCGAGATCACGCGCCGCGAGGCCGAGCCCGTCCCCGGCGGCCACATCCCCTTCACGCCCCGCGCCAAGCGGGTGCTGGAGGGGGCCTACCGCGAGACCATCACCCGCGGCCAGTCCTACATCTCCACCGAGCACCTGCTGCTCGGCATCGTCCGCGAGGGCAANGGCGTGGCCATGGAGGCGCTCACCCGCATGGGCATCTCCGGCGACGCCNTGCGNAACGCNGTNGACCGGCTGACCGCCGGCTCGTCCGAGAGTCGCATGCGCCCGGCCATGGCCGACGTCCGCTCCGGCGCCGACGTGGCCGGCGGCCAGGGCCCCGGCGAGGGCTCCATGCTCGAGGAGTACGGCCGCAACCTCACCANGCTGGCCGCCGACGGCCGGCTCGACCCGGTCATCGGCCGCGACTCCGAGGTGGAGCGCGTCATGCAGGTGCTGGCACGCCGCCAGAAGAACAACCCGCTGATCCTCGGCGACCCCGGTGTGGGCAAGACCGCCATCGCCGANGNNCTCGCCCAGCTCGTGGCCGACGGCAACGTGCCCGAGGTCCTGCGCGGCAAGCAGATCTGGACGCTCGACGTGGCNGCCCTCGTCGCCGGCTCCAAGTACCGCGGCGAGTTCGAGGAGCGCCTCAAGCGGGTGGTCAACGAGGTCATGGAGTCCGAGAGCGACATCCTGTTCATCGACGAGATCCACACCCTCATCGGCGCCGGCTCCGCCGAGGGCTCCATCGACGCCGCCTCGATCCTCAAGCCGCCGCTGTCCCGCGGCGAGATCCAGGTCATCGGCGCCACCACCGCCGAGGAGTACCGCAAGCACATCGAGAAGGACTCCGCCTTCGAGCGCCGCTTCCAGCCCGTCTACATCAACGAGCCCTCCGTGGCCGACACCGTGACCATCCTCAAGGGCCTCAAGGACCGCTACGAGGAGCATCACCACGTCCGCTACACCGATGAGGCGCTCGTGGACGCCGTCGTGCTGTCCAACCGCTACATCCAGGACCGCTTCCTGCCCGACAAGGCCATCGACGTCATCGACGAGGCCGGCGCCCGCACCCGCGTGCACAAGATCGTGGTGCCCGACGCCATCGTCGAGTGCGACGCGGAGCTCGCCTCCGTGGCCGAGGAGAAGTCCCGCGCCGCCAAGGCCCAGGAGTTCGAGGAGGCCGCCCGTCTGCGCGACCGCGAGAAGGAGCTCACCGGCCGCCGCGAGGAGCTCGAGGCCCAGTGGCACGCCGAGCTCGACGCCGTCACGGTGGAGGTCTCCTCGGNCGACATCGCCGACGTCGTGAGCTTNATCACCGGCGTCCCGGTGTCCAACCTCACCGAGGCCGAGGCCTCCAAGCTCCTGCGCGCCGAGTCCGTGCTCCATGAGCGCGTCATCGGCCAGGACGAGGCCGTGAGCTCGGTGTCCCGCGCCATCCGCCGCAGCCGCTCGCCGCTCAAGGACCCGCGCCGCCCCGGCGGCTCCTTCATCTTCCTGGGCCCCTCGGGCGTGGGCAAGACGGAGCTGGCCAAGTCGCTCGCCGAGTTCCTCTTCGGCAGCGAGGACGCCCTCATCACGTACGACATGAGCGAGTTCATGGANAAGTTCGCCGTCTCCAAGCTCGTGGGCGCCCCTCCGGGATACGTGGGCTACGACGAGGGCGGCGAGCTCACCAAGGCCGTCCGGCGCCGCCCGTACTCGGTGGTGCTGTTCGACGAGATCGAGAAGGCGCACCCTGACGTCTTCAACATCCTCCTCCAGATCCTGGACGAGGGCCGGCTCACCGACGGCCAGGGCCGCAAGGTGGACTTCTCCAACACCGTCATCATCATGACGAGCAACATCGGCGCCCGCGAGATCGCCACCACCACGCCCATGGGCTTCGGCGCCTCGGGCAAGGGCCTCTCGGACCGCGAGATCAAACAGCGCGTCACCGGCGAGCTCAAGCGGCAGTTCCGCCCCGAGTTCCTCAACCGCGTGGACGAGGTCGTGGTCTTCAAGTCGCTCGAGAAGGACCAGCTCCGCTCCATCGTCGACCTCATGGTGCGGGAGCTCCGCGACCGCCTCGTGGACNAGGGCATGTCCATCGAGCTCACAGACGCCGCCCGCGACCTCGTGGCCANNGAGGNCACCGACCAGGTCTACGGCGCCCGCCCGCTTCGCCGCGCCATCCAGACCCTCATCGAGGACCCGCTCGCCGAGGAGCTCCTCGAGGGNAGGTGGGANNGGGGCGAGGTCGTCTCCGTGGACGTCCGCGACGGCGCCCTCGTCTTCGACCACGTGGCCGGCGAGATCCCTGAGAAGACCGTCCGCGAGACCATGTCGCGCCTGCCGGCCCCCGGCGGCGCACCCGGCCGGAGCGCCCTCGCCAAGGGCTCCGGGGCCGGCTCCCAGGAGGCCTCGGCCTGACGGGCCTTCCAGGCGAACCCGACCGTGCGCCCGGTCCCGCACCCCGCGGGGCCGGGCGCCGCTCTGTGGGACCTCTCCCTCTGTGGGACCTCTGTCGCAGCCCCGCCGCGCCCCCACGGCGCCCGCCCGCTTTGTTAGGGTTAAGGGGCGTGCCGCGCGTCGCGGGGCGCTTCGGACAGAAGGGTCTTCATGGGGGATTTCTGCGACCGGTCGCTGTCCCTGGACGAGCGCATGGAGTGCGCCATGCGCCAGACAGCGCCGGGCACGGCCTTGCGCCGCGCCCTTGACATGATCATCGCCGGCCGGCTCGGCGCCCTCATCTGCGTGGGCGACGTCGACGCCGTCCTGGCCGCCGGCGACGACGGCTTCCCGCTCAACATCTCGTTCACGGCCAACCGCCTGTTCGAGCTCTCCAAGATGGACGGGGCCATCGTCATCGACAAGGACCTCACCCAGATCAAGCGGGCGAACTTCCACCTCAACCCCGACCCGTCGCTCCCCACCTCCGAGACCGGCATGCGCCACCGCACGGCCGCGCGCATGAGCATCCTCACCAACGCCATGGTCATCTCGGTCTCCGAGCGCCGCCAGGTGGTCAACGTCTACCTCGACGGCCGCTCCTTCCAGATCAAGACCGTCCAGGAGATCATGGACATGGTCAACCAGCTGCTGGTGACCCTCCAGTCCACGCGCCAGGCGCTGGACCGCAACCTGCTGCGCCTCACCACGCTCGAGCTCGACAACTACGTCACCCTGGCCGACATCTCCAAGATCTTCTCGTACTTCGAGNTGCTCATGACGGCCGCCGACGAGCTCGACGACCTCATCGACCAGCTCGGCAGCGAGGGCCGCACCATCGCCATGCAGCGCGAGCAGCTCGTGGGCGACATGGACGACGAGTACACCCNCATGATCCGCGACTACGCCCGCGACTCCTCCGAGGAGACCGCCCGGGAGGTGCGCCGCCANTTCCACGAGCTCGACGCCGCGCAGCTCCACTCGTTCAAGCGCGTTGGCGCCATGCTCGGCTACGAGGGCCTCGGCGAGGACTCCATCATGGCGCCCCTGGGCCTGCGCACCCTGTCGCGCATCTCCGTGGTGCGCGAGGGCATGGCCGACAAGATCGTGGACGAGTACGGCAGCCTCCAGGAGCTCATGGACGACATCGAGGACAACCCGAGCCGCCTCGACGACATCGGCGTCNAGAACCCCGGCATCCTGGCCGACAGCCTCTACCGCATGTGGGGCAGGAAGGAATGAGCCGCTGCCGTTGCCAGGCCGAGGCGCGGCCCGCCGCCGTCGCCGCGCCCGACCCGGGCGCGGACCTCACCGTGGTGGTGGTCGCCGCCGGCTCCGGGGAGCGGTTCGGCCACCCGGGCGGCAAGGCCCTCGTCGAGGTCGCCNGCCGCCCGCTCATCGCGTGGTCGCTCCTCGCCGCCGACGCCGCCCCCTCCGTGGCCGCGCTCGTGCTCGTCTGCCGCCCCGCCGACCTCGCCGCTATGGAGGCCCTCGTGGCCGGCCTGCCCCTGGCGCTCCCCGTCGCGGTGGTCCCCGGCGGCGACGACCGCCAGGCGAGCTGCGCCGCGGGTCTCGACGTCGTCTCGTCCGAGGTCCCCCTCGTGGCCTTCCACGACGGCGCCCGGCCCCTCGTGCGCCCCCATACCTTCGAGGCCGTGGCCGCCCGCCTGCGGGCCGACGCCTCGCTGGGCGGCGCCGTGGCCGGCTGCCCCTGCACCGACACCGTCAAGGTGGTCCGGGACGGCACCGTGCCCGCCACGNCCGACCGCNGCAACCTCTGGGTCGTGCAGACGCCCCAGGCGTTCCCCATCGAGGTCATCCGCGCCGCCCACCGGCGCGCCCGCTCCGTGGGCACCGACGACGCCTCCCTCGTGGAGGCCATGGGACTCCCCGTGGCCGTGGTGGACGCCCAGCGCAACAACCTCANGCTCACCTACCCGGAGGACCTGGTCGTCGTCGAGGCCGCCCTCCTGGCCGCCGAGCGGAAAGGGGAGTGACATGGCCCTCTCCATCGGCCACGGCTACGACGTGCACGCCTTCTGCGAGGGGCGCCCCCTCGTGCTGGGCGGCGTCGTCGTGCCCTGCGACCGAGGCCTCGCGGGCCACTCGGACGCCGACGTCGTGACCCACGCCCTCATGGACGCCGTCTGCGGCGCCTGCCGCCTGGGCGACATCGGCCGCCTCTTCCCCGACGACGACCCCGCCTACGCCGGCGCGGACTCCCTCGTCCTGCTGTCCCGCGTCATGGGGTTCGCGCGGGAGGCTGGGTACGAACTCCTCGACTGCGACTGTACCGTCGCCGCCCAGGCCCCCCGCCTCGCCCCGCACCGCGACGCCATGCGCTCCGCCATGGCCCGCGCCATGGGATGCGACGTCTCCCACGTGGGACTCAAGGCCACCACGACCGAGCGCCTCGGCTTCGTGGGCCGCGAGGAGGGCATCGAGGCCTGGGCGGTCTGCCTCATGGAGCGCCCCTAGGCGCCCCACCGACCTCCCGAACCGCCCCGTCGATGGGACACCCATGTTCGATTCCATACGCGAGGACGTCCGCGCCTTCCGGGAGCACGNCCCGGCGGCCACGTCCACCATCTCCATCCTCGTCAACTCGCCCGGCATGCGCGCCGTGTGGGCCTACCGGCGTCAGCACTGGCTCTGGACCCACGGCCACCGCTTCCTGGCCCGCACCCTCTCCACGTGGAGCCGCCACCGGTTCGGGGTCGAGATACACCCCGGCGCCACCATCGGCCGCCGCTTCCTCATCGACCACGGCAGCGGCATCGTGGTNGGGGAGACCACGATCATCGGCGACGACTGCATGATCTACCAGGGCGTCACCCTGGGGGGCACCGGCAAGCAGACCGGCAAGCGCCACCCCACCTTGGGCGACAACGTCACCGTGGGCGTGGGGGCCGCCGTGCTCGGCGACATCACCCTGGGCGACGGCTCCAAGGTGGGCGGCGGCGCCGTGGTGGTGAAGGACGTCCCGGCCGGCTGCACCGTGGTGGGCGTCCNCGGGCACGTGACCACGCGCTGCGGCGTGCGGGTGCGCACGCAGCCGGCCCACACGGACCGCCGGCGCCAGTACCTGCCCGACCCCATGGAGCAGACCGTCGAGATCCTGACGGCGCGCATCTCCCAGCTCGAGGAGCAGGTGGCCGCCCTCACCGCCCAGGCGGCCCCCTCCCAAGATGTACGATTCCAACCTGACGGCGGCNAAGCCNCCCAGGCACCNAGCGGCACTGAGGAGTGACCATGCTCGTCTACAACACCCAGACCCACCGCAAGGAGGAGCTCGTCCCCGTGGAGCCCGGGCACATCTCCATGTACGTGTGCGGCCCCACGGTCTACGACCAGATCCACATCGGCAACGGCAGGACGTTCCTCGCGTTCGACGTCATCCGCCGCTACCTCGTCTACAAGGGCTACCAGGTGCGCTTCGCGCAGAACCTGACCGACGTCGACGACAAGATCATCCAGCGCGCGAACGAGGAGGGCGTCACCGCCGCCGAGCTCGCCCGCACCTACTCCGACGCCTTCATCGAGCAGATGGGGCGCCTCAACGTGCTGGCCCCCGACATCCGGCCCCGCGCCACCCAGGAGATCGACGCCATGGTCTCCATGATCTCGGGCCTCATCGACCAGGGCAACGCCTACGCCGTGCCCTCGGGCGACGTGTACTTCTCCGTGCGCAGCTGCGAGACCTACGGCCGCGTCTCGGGCCGCAACGTCGACGAGCTGCTCGTGGGCGCCCGCATCGAGGAGAACTCCGACAAGCGCGACCCCCTCGACTTCGCCCTCTGGAAGGCGGCCAAACCCGGCGAGCCCAGCTGGGAGTCGCCGTGGGGCGAGGGGCGCCCCGGCTGGCACACCGAGTGCGCCGCCATGGTCCACCGCTACCTCGGCACACCCATCGACATCCACGGCGGCGGCTCCGACCTCGTGTTCCCGCACCACGAGAACGAGAGCGCCCAGGCCTGCTGCCGCTGGCACGAGCCGCTGGCCAACCTGTGGATGCACACGGGCATGCTCCGCGTCGACGGCGAGAAGATGAGCAAGTCGCTCGGCAACTTCCACACGCTCAAGGAGGTCCTCGACCGCTACCCGGCCGACGCCGTGCGCCTCCTCATGCTCCAGACCCACTACCGCTCGTCGCTCGACTTCTCGTTCGAGCGCCTCGACGGCTGCGTGGGCGCGCTGGAGCGCCTGCGCACCACGGCGAGGAACCTGCGCTGGGCGGCCGAGAACTCCGACGGCTCCAGCTGCGGCGGCGACGCCGCCCAGGCCCTGTCCGACGCCATCGACGCCGCCCGCGACGGCTTCACCTCGGCCATGGACGACGACTTCAACACGTCCTCGGCCCTCGCCGCCGTCTTCTCCCTCGCCAACCAGGCCAACGCCTACCTCGACGCCGCCGGGGCGGGGGCGTGCACCTCCACGCTGCTGCGCGCCTCCGACACCCTCGTGGAGCTCCTCGAGGTGCTCGGCCTGGAGAGCGTCCGGCCTCAGGCCGACCCGCTGCCCGCCGGGCTCGTGGACGTGGCCCGCGACCTCGTGGGCTTCGACGGCGACGACGTCGACGGCGCCGTGGCGGCCCTCGTGGACGCCCGCGCCGCGGCCCGCGCCGCGAAGGACTGGGCGCGCGCCGACGCCATCCGCGATGCCGTTTCGGACCTCGGCCTCGTGGTGGNGGACACCCAGGCCGGCACCCGCATCACCCGTCAGGAAGGGGGGCGCTGACCATGGCGTCCAAGAACCAGGGCCCCAGGGGCCAGCAGGGCAACGGGCAGCAGGGGAGGCGCGGCCGGGGCCGTGGCCAGGCCCCCCGCGCCTGGAGCAGCGAGGACGGCCGCCAGTGGAGGGGCCGCGACGGCCGCAAGGCGGGCCTCGCCGGCAAGGCGGGCCCTCAGGCGCCCAAGGCCCCCAAGGGGGACCGCCGCAGGGGTGCCCAGGGCAAGGGGAGCCCGCAGGCCGCCCGCCGGCAGCCGNGTNCCGAGGAGCGCGTGCTCGTGGAGGGCCGCCGCGCCGTCGACGAGGCCCTTGCCGCCGGCGTGCCCGTGAGGCGCGCCCACATCGCCCTCAACAAGGGCAGCCAGGACCCCAAGCTCGCCCGGCTCGCCGCCACCTTCGAGGCCGACGGCGTGGAGGTGGACATCTGCTCCAAGGCCCGCCTCGACGCCATGTCGAGTCANGGCGCCCATCAGNGCGTGGTCGTGGAGCTCGATGACTTCCCCTACGCCGACCTCGAGGACGTCGTGGCGGCCGCCGGCGACGGCGACGCGCTCGTGCTCGTGCTCGACCATGTGACCGACGAGGGCAACTTCGGCGCCATCGTGCGCTCCGCCGAGGTCGCGGGCGCCGCCGGCGTCGTGATCCCCAAGGCCCGCGCCGCCTCCGTGGGCGTGGGGGCCTACAAGACGTCGGCCGGGGCCGTGCTCCACGTGCCGATCGCGCGCGTCTCCAACCTCGCCACGGCGGTGGACCGCCTCAAGGAGGCCGGGTTCTGGGCCGGCGCGGCCACCGAGCACGCCGAGCAGGACGTCTGGGACGCGCCGCTCGGCGGTCGCTTCTGCCTGGTCATGGGCAACGAGCAGACCGGCGTGAGCCGCCTGCTCCTCGACCGCTGCGACTTCTCGTGCCGCCTGCCCCAGCGCGGCCGCGTGGAGTCGCTCAACGTGGCCCAGGCCGCCACGGTCATGGCCTACGAGTGGATGCGGCGCCTCCGGGAGGCCGGCCGCGAGGGGGGCGTCGACCGTGGTTAAGGGGGCCCCTCGGGCCCTCCTCGTGGTGGACGGCTACAACGTGCTCTTCGCCGACCCCCGCTACCAGGACCTCTTCGACGAGCCCGACGGCCCCGTGCCCGAGCGCCTCGGCACCGACCCGTTCGGCCGCGCCCGCGAGGCGCTCCTGGCCGACGTCGCCGCCTACGCCCAGCACGAGTACGAGGCCGTCATCGTCTACGACGGCGCCAACAATCGCGGGGAGCACCGCCCCGAGACGAGGCGCGGCGGCGTGCGGGAGGTCTTCTCCCGCAGGGGCGTCTCGGCGGACACCGTCATCGAGGGGCTTGTGACCGAGGCGCGCGACTCCGGCCGCCGGGTCACGGTGGTCACCTCCGACGGCACGATCCAGGCCACGGTGGAGGGGCCGGGCGTCACCCGCGTGTCGAGCCGTATGCTCGTGCACGAGGTGGCGGCCATGAACCGGTCCATCGAGCGGGAGCGCGAGGAGCGCACGTGGTCCCGCATGAGCCTGGAGGACCGCCTGGACCCCGAGACGGCGGCCAAGCTCAACGCACTGCTCGGGCGCCGGGTCTAAGCGCTATCATCGTCCCTGCGCTGATGTAGCTCCAACGGCAGAGCACCCGACTTGTAATCGGACGGTTGTCGGTTCGAATCCGACCATCAGCTCCACCCACCGACGAAGGCGGCCCGCGGGCCGCCTTTTTTCTCGGTACGATTTGGGTGCGTGGGTGGCGCCTCCAATCGGAAACCCCCGTAATGGCGGTCGTATAGGGTTATCTAGCTGGGGTTGTGCAGAAACGATGGTATGGATACACCCGGGTCCGGGGTATACGTTGACACGGATTTGCCCCGGGCGTAGTATCACTAGCGCGTTGTGGGTCCAGCACCCAACAGCGCGGCTTGAAAACGGATGGGGATGTGGCACAGCGGCAACTGCGGCGGACTGTAAATCCGCTCCCTATGGGTTCCTTGGTTCGAGTCCAAGCATCCCCACCATGCCCGTGTAGCTCAGTCGGTAGAGCACTTCGTTGGTAACGAAGAGGTCACCGGTTCAAATCCGGTCGCGGGCTCCATTTCAAGCATGGCGGTGTAGCTCAGTTGGTCAGAGCACGCGGTTCATACCCGCGGCGTCACTGGTTCGAATCCAGTCACCGCTACCAGGTTATCTTGCGGTCCCTCCGGGGGCCGCTAGACATATTTAGCACGTAGGCATCAATGGCTGCGAAGCGGGAAGTCCTGTTTCCAGAAGGAGGATGGCACATGGCCAAGGAGAAGTTCGAGCGTACTAAGCCGCATGTCAATATCGGCACCATCGGCCACGTCGACCACGGCAAGACCACGCTGACCGCCGCGATCACCAAGGTTCTCTCCGAGACCCCTGGCTGCCGCGCCAACTTCACCGCGTTCGAGGACATCGACAAGGCTCCCGAGGAGCGCGAGCGTGGCATCACCATCTCCGTCGCCCACGTGGAGTACGAGACCGAGAACCGTCACTACGCCCACGTCGACTGCCCCGGCCACGCCGACTACATCAAGAACATGATCTCGGGTGCCGCCCAGATGGATGGCGCCATCCTGGTCATCGCCGCCACCGACGGCCCCATNGCCCAGACCCGCGAGCACATCCTGCTTGCCCGTCAGGTCGGCGTGCCCTACATCGTCGTGTTCCTGAACAAGTGCGACATGGTGGACGATGAGGAGCTCATCGACCTCGTCGAGATGGAGACCCGCGACCTCCTGTCCGAGTACGACTTCCCGGGCGACGACCTCCCCATCATCCGCGGCTCCGCCCTCGGCGCCCTCGAGGGCGACGAGAAGTGGGTCGAGCAGATTCGCGCCCTCATGACCGAGGTGGACAACTACATCCCCACCCCCGCCCGTGACAACGAGAAGCCGTTCCTGATGGCCGTNGANGACGTCATGACCATCTCCGGCCGCGGCACCGTCGCCACCGGCCGTGNCNAGNGCGGCCAGCTCCGCCTCAACGACCCGGTCGAGATCGTGGGCATCAAGCCCACCTCCAACTCCGTGGCCACCGGCATCGAGATGTTCCGCAAGTCCATGGACTTCTGCGAGGCCGGCGACAACGTGGGCATCCTGCTCCGCGGCGTCAAGCGCGAGGAGATCGAGCGCGGCCAGGTCCTCTGCAAGCCCGGCTCGGTGACCCCGCACAAGAAGTTCACCGCCGAGGTCTACGTCCTGACCAAGGAGGAGGGCGGCCGTCACACCCCGTTCTTCAACGGCTACCGTCCGCAGTTCTACTTCCGCACCACCGACGTCACCGGTAACATCTCCCTCCCCGAGGGTGTCGAGATGGCCATGCCTGGNGACNACGTCACCATCACCGGTGAGCNCATCTACCCGATCGCCATGGAGGAGGGCCTCCGCTTCGCCATCCGCGAGGGTGGCCACACCGTGGGCGACGGCCGTGTTGCCACCATCATCGAGTAACTCGCTTCCTCGATCGTGAAAGCCCGGCACCTCGAGTGCCGGGCTTTTTTGTTGCCGACCGTTCCCACCTCTGCCGTGCCCATCCCGTGAACGTAGGATTTGGTGGGCCATCTCTGTTGACGGCTTACCGGCGGGGTGGTAGCGTAATCACTCGCGCATGGCTGTGACGTAAGAGCGGCCATGTCCGGTACTTGGGAAGGAATCCATTCATGCGTACTCTCGTCACCCTTGCGTGCACCGATTGCAAGCGTCGCAATTANACNANCTACAAGAACAAGAGCACCCATCCTGAGCGCATNGAGCTCAAAAAGTACTGCCGGTGGTGCCGTCACCACACGCTGCACAAAGAGACGCGCTNGAATAGAGTCTCACACAGCCCAGTAGCTCCAATGGTAGAGCGGCGGTCTCCAAAACCGTTTGTTGTGGGTTCGAGTCCTACCTGGGCTGCCAGCCAATTCACCGGCCCTCCCTATAGGGACGNGCCGGTTTTTAATGTCTAGTCGAGAAGTCCGAGCTTTGTGGAGGACATGAGCCCCATGGCCAAGAAGGACCGCAACAAACGAGCCGCCCGCAAGGCACGTCAGGCCGAGCGTCAGCGCAACGAGGCCCAGGCCCAGATCATGGCCGAGAAGGCCCCCGAGAAGGCCCCGGCCAAGTCCGAGGGCTCCAAGGCCCCCGCCAAGGCCGCCAAGTCCGGCAAGCCCGGTCTCATCAAGCGTGCCACCTCCTACTTCGGAGAGGTCCGCTCCGAGATGCGGCGCGTCGTCTGGCCCTCCCGCGAGGACCTCAAGAACTACACCGTCGCCGTCGTCGCCATCCTCGTTGTCTTCGGTGTGGCCATCTGGCTCATCGACTCCGGTGTCGTGGCCGCGCTCATCGGTTACTCCGGACTGAGGGGATAGGCCATGGCCAAGCGTTGGTATGTGATCCACACCTACTCGGGCTACGAGACCAAGGTCAAGACCGACCTCGAGCNCCGCATCGAGTCCTACGGGCTCCAGCGCCAGGTCGTCGACATCCAGATCCCCACCGAGGAGGTCACGGAGCTCAAGGAGGACGGCAAGCGCCAGACCAAGGANNACAAGGTCTTCCCGGGCTACGTCCTCGTGCGCATGGAGGTGGACGACAACACGTGGTCCGTCGTCCGCAACACCCCCGGCGTCACNGGCTTCGTGGGCATCGACGGCAAGCCGNGCCCGCTCTCCCGTGACGAGTTCAAGAAGATGATGGGCAACGCCACCCCCAAGGGCGACACCGCCCCGCGCCGCACCGTCACCGACTTCGAGCCCGGTCAGGCCATCCGTGTCACCTCCGGCCCCCTCGAGGACTTCGACGGGACCATCTCCGAGGTCAACCCCGAGTCCGGCAAGATCAAGGTCACGCTNCTCATCTTCGGCCGCGAGACCCCCGTCGAGCTCTCCGTGGACCAGGTGGTCCTCATCCACTAACCGGCTACACGGCACCGCCCTCGTTTTGGTGAGAAACGCTTCTGTGGGCGGCGCGTGTCATAGCGATCGTCACAGCGCAAAGAAAGGCTTATCACCATGGCCCCCAAGAAGAAGGTCGTCAACTTCATCAAGCTGCAGATCCCTGC
>NZ_CAJMXC010000023.1:0-23699 GCF_905219715.1 Olsenella sp. CU969 | reverse complement strand
GCACCCCGCCCGCGGACCCCGCCTACGGCTCCATGGCCACCCGGCCGGCCTCGGCCGTCTCCTCCGAGCAGCGTCGCGCCGTGCGTCGCGCCGAGCGCCTTGCCCGCGACCAGTACCTCGACCGCGCCACCTTGGGCATCACGGTCTACGTCGTCGTCTTCATCGTGGCGAGCATGCTGGGCCTCTTCGCCGAGGAGGTGTGGATGTGGCACTCCCAGGGCCGCATGGAGAACCGTGCCGGTGTGGTGTGGGGGCCCTTCTCACCCCTCTACGGGTTCGGCGGCCTGCTGTTCACCGTTGTGCTCTGGAACTTCCGCAAGGCCTCCCTCGCCGAGGTCTTCCTCGTCTCCATGGGGGCCGGCGCTGCCATCGAGCAGAGCACCGGNATGGCCATGGAGCACTTCTGGCACGCCCAGAGCTGGACCTACCTCGGCCTCCCCGACGCCATCACCCAGTGGATCTNCTGNTNGTNCATCTTCGTGTGGGGCCTCCTCGGCGTGGNGTACGCCCGCCTCGTCCTGCCCGAGATCGTGTGGGTCGTCGGCGAGCCGTCGCACCGGCTCCAGGGGGTGGTGGTGGCTGTCCTCGTTGTGGCGATNTCCGTNGACCTGCTCGCCACGGCCTACNGCTTCTACCGCATGGGCCAGCGGAGTTTGGGCATACCACCCCAGAACGCCGTCGACGTCTACGTGGACGGCCACTTCAACGACGAGTTCATAGAGGGGCGCTTCCAGAACCTCGTGGTGGGCAAGCAACTNGCCCCCAACGGCTGAGGCGCGAGGGGAGGAGGGCCCATGGGCCACGGGAGGCAGACGGCGGCACCCGACCTTGCGGAGGTGGCGCTCGAGCGGCGCTTCGCGGCCTCGGACTGGGGCCACATGGGGCTTGCCGGCGTGCGCAACGCCCGCGACCTCGGCGGCCTCGCCACGGCCGACGGCCGTGTGGTGGTCCCGGGGCGCCTGCTGCGTTCGGGCGAGCTCGCCGGGGCCAGCGTGGCGNACGCGCGCCTCCTGGCCGACCTCGGGCTTGCGGCCGTGGTGGACCTCCGCACGGAGCGGGAGCGCTCCGCCAAACCCGACCCCGCCGGGCTCTTCCCTGCGGCGAGCTTCGAGTTCCTGCCGGTCATCGCGGCGTCGGCCGCCGGAATCACGCGCTCCATGGGCCCGCGCGAGCTCCTTGCGCTCTTCCGTGAGTACGAGATGGGCACCGAGGGGCGCATGANCGAGNTGTNCGCCCAGATCGTCACGGGCGACGAGGGCATCGCGGGCTACCGCCGGTTCTTCGACGTGGTCATGGCCGTGGGAGAGCGGCCGGCACCGTCCGCCGTGCTCTGGCACTGNAGCGCCGGCAAGGACCGCACCGGCATCGCCGCGGCGCTCCTCGAGCACGCGCTCGGCGTCCCCGAGGAGCTCGTGGTGGAGGACTACCTCGCCTCCAACCGCTTCACCCAGCCGGGCTGGGCCCGCGCCGTACTCGCCCTGGCCGACCGCCGCCTCTTCCCGGCCAAGCTGGCCGCCATGGCCCATGTCCTCTACACCGTGGAGGAGGAGAGCCTGCGCCGCGCCTTCGACGCCGTGCGGGGCAGCTGGGGCTCCGTGGACGCCTACCTCGACGAGGCCCTGGGCATGGACGCCGGCCGCGTGGCCCGGCTCCGGGAGCTCTACCTGGTCGACCCGGCCCGCTAGGGGCGACGGGAAAGAGGCGAAAAATGGGTCTTGCATGGCGAGGACGGGGCTCTTATACTCAATTCTGTTGCGCNGGCACGTGGCGCGGCAACCAACGGGCGTTTAGCTCAGGGGGAGAGCGCTTCCCTGACACGGANNAGGTCACAAGTTCAAATCTTGTAACGCCCACCACACAGTCACAGGCCATCGGGGCAACCCGGAGGCCTGTTTTTTTGTGAGGAGGGTGCGCGGAAGGCGTACCGGTACGGCAGGGCTCCACCCCGGTGAGCCCCTGCGGTGCGGGATAATCGGGACGCGGCGAGTGTTAGCCGTGGCGCGAAGGGGGCGTCGATGCGGGGCGGTTGCGGCACGAACGGCCTTGGATGCGCGGTTTGGTGCGAACGGCCGCGAATGCGCGATGGCAGCGGTATGAACGCCCCCCCCGATGCGCGATTCGGGCCCNGTCTCGCCCCGAAACCGCGCTTTGGAGCCGTCTCAGGCCAGACGGGCCGCGCAACGGGGGCCTTTCGCGCCAAGCCGCATATCGAGAGCCCCTCGTGTCGGGAGAACCGCGCATTCGCGGGTTCCCGTGCCCAAGAAGGGCCGTGGGGGGGCGCCTCTCGCCCGACTGGCCGTGCGCNTCGGNCCCGCCTTCGTTCTAGCGCACCTCCGCCCCGAAGGGCAGGAGCGACAGCTTGGCCATCTTGAAGAGCTGCACGCCGAAGGGCGCCCCCACCACGGTGACGCACCAGATGGCCCCTAGGAACAGGTAGCCGAGGGCCATCTCGGCACCACCGAAGANGAGCNAGAGGCCGNTGGCCAGTNACGACGGCAGGNCGCCCCCGTAGACGATCTCCTTGCCGAAGGGCGTGAGGGTGAGCGCGGCCATCTTGAAGGCCTGCCTCCCCACGGGGATGCCCACGAACGTGAGGCACCACACGAGACCTATGAGCAGCCAGGCCAGGGCGNTGNTNNACCCGCCGGTGACGATCCATATAATGTTTCCCAGGGTGCGCATGGGTCCTCCTCGTAGGGTCAGGCGGCCGGGGAGNGAGCTCATGGAAGGTCTTTACAGCGTCTATATGGTCCGTTGCTCCGACGGCTCCCTCTACACAGGCTACACCGTGGACGTGGCCCGTCGCGTGGCGTCCCACAACGCGGGCACGGGCGCTCGATACACGAGGAGCCGCCGGCCCGTCTCCCTCGCCGCCGAGGCGGCCTTCCCCACGCGCCACGAGGCCATGCGGGCCGAGGCCCTGATCAAGCGTCTGGACCGCGCCGAGAAGCTCGCCCTCACGCGGCTCTACGGCGTCGACCCGGACCGCTTCCGTGCGGCCGTTGCCGCCCTCATCGCGTGAGACCCCCGATGCCGGGCTGCCCCGTTGTTTCAGGCTGAATGCAACTGATACGAACAATCATTAGTCTGGATTCAACCATGGGAACGACTCCTGAGATTGTCCCTCTGTTATTCCCCCTGAGTTGAGAGTCCCTTTTCTGAGGGTAATTCCGATGTGACCGCAGCTCGGTTCAGGGCTCATCACAAAGGAAATAACCCCATGGACAGAATCGCCCACGCGCCCCTCCTCGCGGCGTCAGCCGCCCTCGCCATCGCCCTTGCGGGCCCCGCCGCCGCGGCCGACGCCGCCGCGCTCCGGTCTGCCCCGGGTCCCGGCGCCCCGGCCGACGAGGACATCGCCACCCTGAGCGAGGCGGCACTCTACGCCTCGTCCGCCGCGGCCCCGCTCGACGCCGGCTCCGTCAAGGACCCCTCCACCTACTGCGAGCTTGACGCCCTCATCGCCCGGGCCAACCGCGACATCCAGGCGATCGCGCGGCGGGGCAGCGCCGGTGCCGGTGTCTTCGGCGGCGTGCCGGGGGTCATGGACGCCCGGGCGCTCGGGGACCGGCTCCATGCGGTCGCCGACGCCGCCACACGCTCCGCGGAGGAGAAAGCGGCCGAGACCCGCGCCGCCGAGGCCCGCGCCGCCGAGCTGCGGGCCGCCGAGGGCTGCGGGGCCCGGGGCTCCTCGGCCGGTGCCGCCGCCCCCGTCGCCGACGGGGCTGCCGATGGGGCCCCGGCGGCCGGCGGTGCCGAGGCCGCCGGGGGCGACGACGCGTGGAACGTCTCCTACCGNGACGAGTACGGGGCGGCCGAGGGCGCGTCCGACGGGGCCTGCACCCAGTGGGCCGACGGCTACTACGTGGCCCACGACTGGTCCGAGTCCGGCGGGCAGATCGCGTCCAGGCCCGACACAGTGGTCGTCGACGGCCAGCGCTACGCCTACGCGGGATCCATGGTGGTGCCCGAGGGCTCCGACTACTATGCGAGCGGCGTCTACGACTTCACCCATGCCGACGGCGGCATCGGGTTCCAGACCTGCTGCGACGGCGGCTACCTCGTGACGCACTACGTCCCGTACTAGCCCCCGACCCTAAGCCTTGGCCGGGGCGTCGGGCGGCAGCCGCATGCCCTCGCGGTCGAGGTCCGCCTGGAGCCCGCGCCACCCCGGCAGCGCCCGGTCCATGACNTCCGANAAGCGGNGGCCGTGGTCGGGCGCCTCCATGTGGGCGACCTCGTGCACGGCCACGAGGTCGAGGAAGGCCGGGTCGTGGCAGGCGAGGTCGAGCGCGATCGAGACTGAGCCCGTGGACGGCCGGCAGGAGCCCCAGCGGCTGCCCATGCGCCGCACGGTCCACCGGCCGGTCCCTGTGCCGACGGCCCTCTCGGCCCGCTCCCGGGCCCCTGGAACCGCCGCGGCGAGCTCGCTTCTCAGCAGCCCCTCGAAGAGGCGCCTCCTAAGTTGGTGAGTCTCCTCCGAGGGGTCCTTCGGGTCGGGGACCCCGAGCACGAGCGACCCGTCCTCGACGCGGGCGGCCGGCCTCCCCTCCGCCGTCTCGAGGCGCACCGCGACCGGGCGCCCCCAGACGGCGACGACGTCGCCCTCCCGGAGCCGGCCCCAGGCGCGCCTACGCTCGAGCTCGTCGGCCGCAGGCAGGCGCTGGGCGACGGGGGCGAGGACGTCGGCGCCCTCGCNCCCGAGCCATGCCAGCACGGCCGCGCGCCCCATGGACCTCGGCGCCGAGACCGTCACCCGTCCGTCGCGGCCGGGCCGCAGCACGAAGCGCCGCCGTGCCCGGAACACCACGTCCACGGGCACGCCGGCCACCTCGCAGGAGAACCTCCGGATGCGGGCCACGGGTCAGCGTGCGGTGTCGATGAAGACCTTCAGGTACCGGGTGCCACGGTGCGTGAAGCTGTCGCGCCGTTCCACGACGGCCTCGCACGTGCGTCCCGCGAGGGTCTCGAGCACCCCGTAGGAGTGGTGCTGGCGCGGCACGACGGAGTAGGTGGCCGAGGTGGGGGAGCCCTCCACGTCGGTCCCGGCGAGGGTGACGGGAAGCGCCTCGCCCTGGGGCTCGCCCACGGTCACGGTCGCGCGCCCGCCCTGCGGGGCGCCCTCCTCCACGGCGAGGTTGACGACCGAGACGGGGGCGTCGAGGGGCACATCGACGCCGCACTCCACGAAGCGGTACCAGCGCTCGAAGGGGTCGGCCTCCGGGAGCTCGAGCTCCACGCCGCGGTAGCCGCCCAGCCCGCCCTCGGTGCGCACGGCCGCCACCGTGACGGAGTCTCCGAGCGAGANGAGGGCGCGGCCTGCGTGGGTGAGNCCCGTGGCGGCACCCACGAAGGACCCGCCGTACCAGAGGGCGTAGGCCGGCCGGCGCTCGGTGAACGCGCCGGCCCCCTCGAGCGCGGAGCGCTCCCCCTCGGTGAGCGGGTGCGCCTCCATGGCGAAGGCCTCGCCGGGGGCGAGGTGCGAGAGCGGCGCGGGGTCGACGATGCAGGGCGCGCTGGGGACGTCGCCCTCGAGGACTACGGTGCGGGACATGGGGTCTCCCTTCTCCGGGTGCGTGTCGTGGTCGATACCCAACGGAGCCCATCGTGACCGTGGGGCCGCCGCCGTGCCACGGCTCGCCCACGCCGTGCGATAGGGCGGCATGAGACCGTCGACGGCAGGGCCCCGGACCGTCCGGGATGTCGCGATGGGGCGCCCCATTCGACCGTTCGCCCTTCGTATCGACGAACATGCTTACAACCTGTTTTTAACCTGTTAAAGTTGTTCCAGTTGCCAGANGGCTGAGCGCCCTGGGTTGGAGTGATGACCATGAATGCCCCGACAACTGCCATCGACCGATTCTATGACCTGTGCGACGAGTTCGAGCGCCGCTTCGGCGAGAGTTTCTGGATGCCCGCAGGCTGCGGCCTGTCCACCGCCGACGGCATCTATGCCATCAAGAGCGCCATCGAGGCGGGGGAGTGCCGCAACGGCTACGCGGCCTTCGGCCTCGACGAGCCCCACGACGTGGCGAGCTGAGGCCCCGGACGACGGCACGGAAAGGCGCGGCCCCCTCGGGGGCCGCGCCTTTCTCCATATGCGGGGGCGTGCCGGCGGCCTCAGCCGTCGAGCGCGTCCGCGAGGATGCGGATGGCGTGCCCGTAACCCGCGAGCCCCTCGCCGGACACGGTGGCCACGCAGGCGGCGCGCACGTAGCTCACCTGGCGGAAGTCCTCGCGGGACGAGACGTCGGAGATGTGCACCTCCACGCAGGGGATGCCCACGGCTTTGAGGGCGTCGAGCAGGGCCACAGAGGTGTGCGTGTAGGCGGCGGGGTTGAGGACGATGGCGTCGTAGCGGCCGAGCGCGGCCTGGATCTCGTCCACCAGGGCTCCCTCGTGGTTGCTCTGGAAGCAGCGCACCTCGGAGAAGCCCGCGAGCCTGCCCTCGCGCCGGCAGAGGGAGACGAGGTCGGCGTAGGTGCCGCTCCCGTAGATGGCGGGCTCGCGCACGCCCAGCATGTTGAGGTTGGGGCCGTTGAGCACGAGAAGGCGCGGCGTCGCGGGCTCCTCGGCCCGCGCGGTGGCGGCCGCCGCGGCGTCGGCGGCGTCGAGGAGCGAGCCCGGGCCCTCGAGCATGCGGCGGAGCTGGTCGAGGTCGTCCGTCCGGGCCTCCGCGGCGGCGTCCTGTGCGGCCGCGGAGGCCTTGAGGGCGCGGTTGGCCTTGCGCTGGGCGGCGTAGCTGGCCCGTCGGCCGGGGTTGGTGTCGCGCGGCACCTCCTGGCGGGGCCTGGCCTCGCGTCGCGGNGCCCCGACCGTCATGGTCGAGATGGCCTTGGCGGTCTTGCGGCCGAGCGGGAGCCCGGTGAGGTCGCAGAAGTCGAGGGCGATGGCGTCGNTGACGGCGGGGCCGAACACGACCTCCACGCCGTTGGTGCCGTGGGAGCGGACGCCGAGGACGCCGTGGAGTGTGCCAAGGCGGTCGGAGTCCACCTGCGAGGTGTCATCGAGCTCGAGCCTCAGCCGGGTCATGCAGATGGCGTTGGCCCTCACGTTCCCCTTGCCCCCGCAGGCGTCGAGCACCTGCCGGGCGGTCTTCCCAGAGTCCACGCGGGCACCTCCCCCTCCATGGCCGACCCTTCGTTACCGGAATCATTTTTCCATGATGGGGGAGCGCGGGTCCGCTGGGGGCGATGTTCCTTTGAACGAGCACGGCTGGCCGCCGAGCGGCGGCCGGGCATGAACCCGGCCGCCGGCGGGCGGTCAGAGGCCGAGCAGGGACCTCACGAGCACGGCGTCGCCCTCGGCCGAGCCGGTGCAGCGCACCTCGAGGTCGGCCCACTCCCGGTAGAGGGGCATGCGCTCGGCGGCCAGCGCCTCCACGCCCCTGGCCGCGGTGAGCGGCCGGTCGTTGCNGGAGAGCTGGTCGAGCGGGCGGTCGAGCATNACGNCCGTGNCGTTCTGCTCCATGAGGCGGCGGTTCTCCNGGCGGCACACCACGCCGCCCCCGCAGGCCACGACGAGGCCGGTGTCGGCGCCATGGGCGGCGAGCACCGCGGTCTCCCGGTCGCGGAAGGCCGCCNCGCCGTCGCNGNCGATNCACGCTGCCGGCGTCTCGCCGTACTCCATCTCGAAGGCGTCGTCGAGGTCGACGAAGGGGCGCTGGACCATGCGCGCGAGCCTGCGGGCGGCGCCGGTCTTCCCGCAGCCCGGCATGCCGATGAAGAACACGTNCATGGACCCGCGCTCCAGCTCGCCGGCGATCCGGCCCACGAGGTCGTGGTCGAGCCCCACGCCCTGCCAGAGCTCGCTCGAGCGGAGGGCCTGGGCGACGAGCATGACNAGGCCGCCCTCGGCGGGGATGCCGGCGTCACGGGCGTCGAGCACGAGCCCGGTGCGCAGCGGGTTGTAGACGATGTCGAGGACCCCCCGAAGCCCCTCCATGGCCCCGAGGATGCCGGCGGGGAGGGGCGACGCCGGGCACGCGGGGTACATCCCCACCGGCGTCGTGTTCACGAGCAGGGCCGCGTCGTCGTGGTCCTCCACGAGGGTCCCGTAGCCGTGGCCCGGGCCCCCGGAGCGGCTGATGCGGGCCACCTCGGCGCCGGCCTCGGACAGCACGGAGCCCACGGCCTCGGAGGCGCCGCCGGTCCCGAGCACCACGGCCTTGCGCCCTCGGAGCCATGAGGCGTCGGCCCCCATGTGGCGCCGCAGGAAGCCGTCGAGGAGGAAGGCGAAACCCCACGGGTCCGTGTTGTCGGCGAGGACGCGCCCGTCGTCGAGGCGCACAAGCGTGTTGGCCGCGCCGTGGGCCTCGACGAAGGGCGTGCGGACGTCGGCCGCCTCGGCGGCCAGGCGCTTGTGGGGGATGGTGACGTTGAGGCCGCGCCAGTCGCCGCTGCGGACGAGGTCCGCGGCGTCCGCGGGGTCCGGCAGCGCGTGGAGGGCGTAGGGGAAGCTTCCCAGCTCCCGGTGGATCCGGGGCGACCACGAGTGGCNGAGGGCGCCGCCGAGGAGCCCGTAGGGGGCGTCCTCGGGGGCGGGTCCCTGCTCGGCGTCGCGCACGGCCCGCCCCGCGGCGAGCGCCTCCGCCACCGCGTCGGCGGCGGGCGCTATGACCTCGCGACCCGTCATGGCCTAGACCTCCTCGGAGTAGGAGCCCAGGTAGCGGAACTCCTCGCAGACGTCGTCGAGGGAGCCGACGAGGCGGGTGAACTCGGGCGCGGCCACGGGGCAGTCGACGTCGAAGTAGAACAGGTAGTCGAAGTCGCGGTCGGGGAGGGGGCGGCTCTCGAGCTTCACGAGGTTGATGTCCAGCGAGTAGAAGCGGGCCAGCACCTTGTAGAGGGACCCGGGGCGGTTGGCGACCACGGCCGAGAGCGAGGTGCGGTCGGCGCCGGGGTAGATCTCGAGGTTCTTGGAGATGCAGGCGAAGCGCGTGTAGTTGCCGCCCAGGTCCTGCACGGCGCGGCGCACGGTCTCCAGGCCGTAGACCTCGGCGGCGCTCCGGCTGCCGAGGGCGGCGGCCCCGGGGTTGTCGCCGTCGGCCACCATCTTGGCGGCCACGGCGGTGTTCTCGACCATGTGCACGGTCACGCCCTCCAGGGAGGCCAGGAAGTCGGCGCACTGGTCGATGGCCTGCTGGTGGGAGTAGATGTCCGTCACGGCCTCGAGGGTGCAGCCGGGCTTGGCGANCAGGTTGTGGTCCACCTTGNGGCGCACGGTCCGCACGATGNGGAAGTCGTAGGCGCCCATGAGGTCGTAGACCTGGTTGNCGGTGCCGGNCGNGGAGTTCTCGAACGGCAGCACGCCGTACTGGCAGAAGCCCTGGTCGACGGCCTTGAAGACGCCCTCGAACGTCGAGAAGAACGAGAGGTCGGCGTGCTTGAAGAGCTTGTCGGCCGCCAGCTGGGAGTAGGCCCCCTCCACGCCCTGGCAGGCCNCGAAGGCCGTGCGGGGGAAGAGGTCGGGGGTGTCGCGGCGCGCCCGCTCGATGGCNTCGACGAGGTCGGCGTTGCCCGAGACGTAGGCGGACTGGTTGGCCCGCGACACCTCCATGAGGAGGTTGAAGAGCACCACGGCATAGTCGCGGACGCCCTCGGGGGCCGCCTCGGAGACCTCGGCGATCTTCGCGCGTTCGCGGGCGCGGTCGAGCACGGGCAGGCCGCGCCCGGCCTTGTAGGCGGCCACCTCGTCGGTGAGCGCCATGCGCTGGGAGAAGAGGTCGAGGAGCTGGCTGTCGACGGCGTCGATGCGCTCGCGGATCTGGGAGAGGTCTGCCATGGGGGTCTCCTTCCGGTGGGTGACGGTCAGTTGCCGGGGCGCCAGACGGCGTCGCGGGGGGAGAACGTGACGAGGGCGTCCATGAGGACGAGGGCGCAGACGGCCTCGACCACGGGGACGGCCCGGGGGGCGATGCAGGGGTCGTGACGCCCCCTGACGCGGAGCTCGGCCGCCTCGCCCGTCGTGATGTCGACGGAGCGCTGGGGGCGCCCGATGGAGGACGTGGGCTTGACGGCCACGGCCACCCGCAGCGGCGCGCCCGTGGTGAGGCCGCCGAGGATGCCGCCGGCGTCGTTCTTGGCGGGCTGGGGGCCGCGGGCGCCTGGGACGTAGGGGTCGTTGTGCTCGCTGCCGCGCATGGAGGCGGCCCGGAACCCGCTGCCGAACTCCACGCCCTTGACGGCCGGGATGCCGAAGAGCGCCCGGGCGAGGAGGTTCTCGACGCCGTCGAACATGGGCGAGCCCACGCCGGCGGGCAGGCCCGTGGCCACGCACTCCACGACGCCGCCCACGGAGTCGAGGCCCGCCCGCGCCTCCTCGACGGCCGCCCTCATGGCCTCGCCCGCCTCGGCGTCGAGGACGGGGAAGGCGGCGTCGGCGAGGGCGGCCATCTGGGCCCGGAGGGCGGCCTCCGCGCCCGGGGCGTCGAGGCGGTAGACGAGGGGCTCGTCGGCCACGCCCGCGACCTCGGCGAGGTGGGCGGCCACGGAGACGCCGCGCCCCTCGAGCATCTGGAGGCAGATGCCGCCGGCGACGCAGAGGGGGGCGGTGAGGCGGCCGGAGAAGTGGCCGCCGCCGGCGACGTCCTGGAACCCCTCCCAGCGCACCTGGGCGGGCCAGTCGGCATGGCCGGGGCGCGGCACGCGCCGGAGCTCCTCGTAGTCGGGGCTGCGGGTGTTCGTGTTCGCGACGATGGCGCAGAGGGGCGCTCCGCAGGTCTCGCCGTCGGGGTTGAGGCCCGAGACGATGCGCGGGGCGTCGGCCTCCCTGCGCGGCGTGGACCACGGGTCGCGGCCGGGGGCCCTGCGGGCCATGAAGCGCGCGAGGCGCCCCATGTCGGGTCGGAAGCCGGCGGGCAGTCCCTCGACGACGCAGCCGATGGCCTCGGAGTGGGACTGGCCGAAGACGGTGCAGCGCACCGAGGTGCCGATGGTGGAGCTCACGGGCGCACCTCCCTCACGGTGCCGCCGAGGGCGGCGTAGTCGTCGAAGAACCGGGGGTAGCTCTTGGCCACGCACTCGGCCCCCCTGATGGTCACGGGCCCCTCGCAGCGCGTGGCCGCCACGGCGGCCATCATGGCGATGCGGTGGTCGTTGGCGGCGTCCACGGCGCCGCCCGGGAGGGGCGCGCCGCCGTGGACGAGGATGTCGTCGCCCTCCACGGAGACGTCGGCGCCCACGGCCCGGAGGCATGCGGCGACAGTGGCCACCCGGTCGGACTCCTTGATGCGGAGCCGGGCCGTGCCCGTGATGCGGGACGTTCCCGGGGCGAGCGCGGCGGCCACGGCCAGGGGCGNCACGAGGTCGGGGGTCTGCTCGACGTCGAGGGTGGCGGCGCGCGGCTCGCCCACGGAGGCGGAGGCCCACCGGGCGCCCTGGGAGACCGAGGCGCCGAGGAGGGCCAGGGCCGCCGTGACGGCGCGGTCCCCCTGGGCGCTCGTGCGGTCGACGCCGGTGACGGCGACCTCGGAGCCCAAGGCCCCCGCCACGAGCCAGAACGCGGCGTTGGACCAGTCGCCCTCCACCTCCACGGTGCCGCCCGGCGCCACGAGCCGGCCGGTGCCGTCGGCGGCGTAGACGGTGCCGGCGGCGCGGCCCTCGGCGGAGACCGGGCGGCCGAAGCCCGCCATGACCGAGGCGGTGAGCGCGATGTAGGGGGCGGACGCCACGGGGCCGGAGACGTCCACGGACACCGGCCCCCCCACGAGGGGGGAGGCCATGAGGATGCCCGAGNCGAACTGCGAGCTGNCGTCGCCCGGCACGGCGTACGTGCCCTGGGTCATGCGCCCGGTGGCGCGCAGGCGCCCGTCGCCGCGGGACACGGAGACGCCGTGGGCGGCCAGGGCGTCCTCGAGGGGCGCCATGGGGCGCTCGAGGAGCCGGCGGGCGCCCACGAACGTGGCGTCGGCGCCGAGGGCCGCCGCGAAGGGGACCATGAAGCGAAGGGTGGACCCCGACTCGCCGCAGTCGAGTGTCACGGGCCCCGTCACGGCGTCGGGGACGGGGGAGACGGAGAACCCGCGGCCCGGCACAGCCTCGACGGACGCCCCGAGGGCGGCGAGGCACCGGGCCGTGGCGTCGATGTCCTGGGAGGTGTCCGTGCACTCCACGAACGTGGGCGCGGACGACGCGGCCGCGCAGACGAGGGCGCGGTGGGCGACGGACTTGNTCGAGGGCGCGCGCACACCGCCCTGGAGCGGGCCCGGTCCGACGACGAGGNCCACGGCTCAGCCCCCCATGCCCCGCCGCANGACGNCGGCGTAGCGCTCGAAGGGCATGGGAACGACCTCGGCCCTGCCGACGGCCACGGGCACAACGAGGTTCACGGTGTCGCCGTGGCGCTTCTTGTCGGAGCGGGAGAGGGCGAGGACCTCGTCCACCGACGCGTCGCAGGTCACGGGCAGCCCGCAGGCCTCGATCCCGGCGACGATGGCGTCGGCCACGGCCGGGTCCGTGAGCCCCTCGGCGGCGCAACCCCGGGCCACCACGGCGAGCCCGCAGGCCACGGAGGAGCCGTGGCCCAGGGAGAAGCCGCTGGCGGCCTCGATGGCGTGGCCGGCGGTGTGCCCCAGGTTGAGCGTCTGGCGCAGGCCGCGCTCGCGCTCGTCGGCGTCCACGACGTCGCGCTTGATCTCCACGTTGCGGGCCACCACGGCGGCCAGGCGGTCGAGGTCGAGCGGACGCGCCGTGACGGGGGAGGAGGTGACCTCCCCGAACAGCTCCGGGTCTGCCAGGACGCCGTGCTTCACGACCTCGCCCACGGAGTCGAGCANCAGGTCCCNGGGCACNGTCTCGAGGCAGGCGACGTCGGCCACCACGGCCCAGGGCTGCCAGAAGGCGCCCACGAGGTTCTTTCCCTGGGGGAGGTCGACGGCCGTCTTGCCGCCGACGGAGGAGTCCACCATGGCCAGCAGGCTCGTCGGCACCTGCACCACGGGGCAGCCCCGCATGTAGAGGGCCGCGGCCAGGCCGGCGAGGTCGCCGGTGACGCCGCCGCCGAGGGCCACCACCGTGGTGTCTCGGGTGCACCCGGCGTCNGCCATGGCCCCGAGGCAGGAGAAGAGCGTGGCGGGGTTCTTGGAGGCCTCGCCGGCGGGGAAGGTGAAGCGGGCGGTGCCGTAGCCGGCCTCGGCGAGCGACCGCTCCACGGCGTCGCCGTAGAGCGGCCCCACGTTGGAGTCGGTCACCACGAAGGCAGTGTCGCCGCCGCAGGCGTCGCGGCACACGGCCCCCACGCGTGGCAGCAGCCCCACGCCCANGNTGACGTCGTAGGGGCGCGACGGAGCGCTCACGTGGACGGTGCGGGTCTCGCTCATCGGTCCGCCTCCTCCTTGGCGCGGTTGCCCTCCTCGAGCAGGGCCTCCAGGGCCTCGCGGTCGCCCGCCGCGATGGCGTCGCGGTACTCGGTCAGATGCCCCACGATCAGGTCGATCTCGTCCACGAGGTTGTCGGNGTTGGNGNGGAACAGCTCGGACCACATGGGGGCGTTCAGCGAGGCCACGCGGGTGAGGTCGCGCCANGNCCCCGCCGAGAACCCCTTGCGGCTGGCGGCCCGGGGACTCTTGACGTAGGCGCTGCTCACCACGTGGGCGAGCTGCGAGGTGTGGGCGATCTCCCCGTCGTGCTCCTCGGGCGTGGCCACGGTGACCGACCCGAACCCGCAGGGGGCGAGCAGGCCGGCCACGCGGTCGAGGAGTGCCAGGTTCTCCACCGGGTCGCCCGGGGGCGGGCAGAGCACGAGTGGGGCGCCCTCGAAGAGGTCGGCGCGCGCGTGGGCGAAGCCCGAGTACTGGGTGCCGGCCATGGGGTGCGCGCCCACGAAGGCGAAGCCGTGCTCCCGGGCGACGGCCAGGCAGCGCCCGCAGGGGCCGCGCTTGACGCCGCAGGCGTCGATGACCACGGCGTCGGGCGAGACGAGGCGGGCGTGCTCCTCGAGCCACGCGACGGAGTGGGCCGGGTAGGTGGTGAGCACGATGAGCTCGCAGGTGCCCACGGCGTCGCCCTCGAGCTCGCCGTCGACGGTCTACACGCNGGCGAGCTCGTAGATGGAGCGGGTGCGGTTCCAGGCCAGGACCTCGGTGCCCCCGCGGTGGAGGGCCCGGGCGAAGGAGCCTCCGATGAGCCCGNGGCCCACGACCCCCACGCGGCCGGGCACCACGGTCCCCGTGGCCGTCACTCGTCCTCCATGGTCACGGCCTGGCGCACGAGCTCGATGCGGCGCATGGCGTTCCTGAACTGCTTGGGGGTGAGGGCCTGGGCGCCGTCGGACCAGGCGTGCTCCGGGCGGTCGTGGACCNCGATCTCGAGGCCGTCGGCGCCCGCGGCCGTGGCAGCGAGGGCGGCCGACACCACGTAGCGGGTGTAGCCGGTGGCGTGGCTGGGGTCGCCCACCACGGGCAGGTGCGACAGGTGGTGGGCCACGGCGATGGCGTTGGTGTCGAAGGTGTTGCGCGTGCGGGTCTCGAACGTGCGCACGCCGCGCTCGCAGAGGACGACGTTCTCGNTGCCGCCGGCCATGATGTACTCGGCGCTCATGAGCCACTCGTCGATGGTGGCGCTCATGCCGCGCTTGAGCAGGACGGNGCGGCGCAGCTTGNCGAGCTCCTTGAGGAGCGTGAAGTTCTGCATGTTGCGGGCGCCCACCTGGAGGACGTCGACCTCCATGTCCTCGAAAAGCTGGACGTCGCGGGCGTCCATGATCTCGGTCACCACGGGCATGCCGAGCTCGGTGCCGGCCTCGTGGAGCAGNCGCAGGCCCTCGGCGCCCATGCCTTGGTTGGCGTAGGGGGAGGTGCGCGGCTTGAAGGCGCCGCCGCGGAGCATGGTGGCGCCGGCCTCCTTGACCTCGCGGGCGATGGCGAGCAGGTTGTNCCCCTCCACGGAGNANGGGCCGGCCNTGACCTGGAAGCTGCCGCCGCCGATAAGGACGCCGTGGCCGCAGTCCACCACGGTGNCGGCGGGGTGGAACTTGCGGTTGGCCTGCTTGAAGGGCTCGGAGACGCGGGTCACGTGCTCGATGATGTCCATGGACTCGAGCAGGAACGGGTCGATGGTGGTGGTGTCGACGATGAGGCCCACCACGGTCTCGTTGCTGCCCCGGCTCACGTTGGTCGAGAAACCCTTGGACTCCAGCCACGAGACGAAGTGGTCGAGCTGGTCCTGGGTCGCGCTCTGCCTGACTACGGCAATCATCAAGGCGCCTCCTTCTCGATGACTTTCAGTTTTGGTCAATCCGAGCAAACCTACCACAACCGGGCGGGCCGCCACAGCCGGGGACGCGGCGCNTAGCGGGGCGTTTACATCGCAGAGGGTGTCCGCGGCGGNTCTGNGCACCCTTNGCGCNGGGGGGCGCCGATGTCTGTTATAGTGATGGGCGCACGCCGACTTAGCTCAGTGGATCAGAGCGTTCGCCTCCGGAGCGAAAGGTCGTGGGTTCGAGCCCCACAGTCGGCACCACCTGNATCTAGGGCCGGGGTCTGCGCGAGCGGGTCCCGGCCTTTTCCGTATCGCCCGAGGCGCCGAGAGGAGACGCAAGGTGACAGAAGAACGACCCGCGGGGGGCGTCGCGCCCCCCGCCGACCCCACACCGGCCGGCGGCCTCACGGACGTNCGGGNCGACCGGGANCTCGCGGAGGGGCGGGGCAACCGCGACACCTCCGCCGGGACGCGCTCCACGGCAGACATCGTGCGCTCCAACCTGTGCACGCTCTNCAACNCCGTCAACGTGGNGCTCGCGGCCCTCGTCTTCACGACGGGCTCCTACCGCAACATGCTCTTCCTGTTCGTGGTGGCCGCGAACGCCGCCATCGGCATCTTCCAGGAGCTCCGCAGCAAGCGGGCGCTCGACCGCCTCACCATCCTCGCCGCCCGGCCCGTGCGGGTGCGCCGGGAGGGCAGGGAGGTAGAGGTCCCGGCCGACGATGTCGTCCTGGGCGACCTCGTGCTCCTCGCCCACGGGGCCCAGGTCCCCTGCGACTGCCTCGTGCGCGAGGGCTCGTGCCTCGTCAACGAGTCGTTGCTCACCGGCGAGTCGAGGCCCCAGGCCAAGGCACCCGGCGACACGCTGCTCTCGGGCTCCTTCGTCGTGTCGGGCTCCGTCTGCGCCCAGGCCACGGCCGTGGGCCCGGACTCCTTCGCCGCCCGCATCGGCGCCGAGGCCAAGACGGCCAAGCCGGTGAACTCCCAGATCATGGCCACCCTGCGTTTCATCGTGCGCCTGGGCACCTGCGTGCTCGTCCCCGTGGGCCTGGCGCTGTTTCTGCGCTCCTACCTCGCGGGGGGCGGCTGGTCGTCCTCCGTGCTCACCACCGTGGCCGCCGTCGTGGGCATGATCCCCCAGGGGCTCATCCTNCTCACGTCCACGTTGCTCGCCGTGGCCACGGTGCGCCTCGCCGAGCGGAACGTGCTCGTGCAGCAGCTCTACTGCATCGAGGCCCTGGCGCGGGTGGACGTCCTCTGCCTGGACAAGACCGGCACCATCACCTCCGGCGCCATGANNNTGCGCGAGCTCGNCCCGGTGGGGNNNACCCNGGAGGCGGCCCTCTCGGCCCTCGCCGCCGTCATGGGCGCCAACGCCGGCGACGCCAACGAGACTGCCCGTGCCTTCCTCTCGTACCTCGAGGGCGAGGGCGTCGCCGCCGAGCCCGNCGTGCGCGCNGTGTCCTTCTCGAGCGAGCGCAAGTACTCCGGCTGCGTCACCGCGGGCGGCGCCTACGCGGTGGGCGCGCTCCAGTTCCTGTTCCCCGACGGCGCGCCGGCCGGTGCCGCCCCGGTGGTCGCGGGCTTCCCGGCCACGGCCCGCGTGCTGGCCGTGTGCGCCGTGGACGGCTTCGACGGCGACGACCGCCCCGTGGGCGCGCCGCGCCTCCTGGCCCTCGCCGCCGTGGCCGACGAGGTCCGCCCCTCAGCCCCCGAGACCCTGGCGTTCTTCCGGGAGCAGGGCGTGCGCCTCAACGTCATCTCGGGCGACGACCCGCGCACGGTGTCGGCCATCGCTGCGGAGGCCGGAGTGCCCGACGCCGGCTCGTGGGTGGACGCCACGACGCTGCGCACCCCTGAGGAGGTCGAGGACGCCGCCGCCCGGTACCGGGTGTTCGGCCGCGTGACGCCGCAGCAGAAGCGCGACCTCGTGCGCGCCCTCCAGCGGCAGGGCCGCACCGTGGCCATGACCGGCGACGGCGTGAACGACGTGCTGGCCCTCCGAGAGGCCGACTGCTCCGTGGCCATGGCCTCGGGCTCCGACGCCGCCCGCGCCGTGGCCGAGATCGTCCTCGTGGACAACGACTTCGCCTCCATGCCCCACGTGGTGGACGAGGGCCGGCGCTCCATCAACAACCTCCAGCGATCGGCCTCGCTCTTCCTCGTGAAGACGGTCTTCTCCATGGCCGTGGGTCTGCTCTGCGTCCTCTTCCCGCCCTATCCGCTGCTGCCGATCCAGCTCACGCTCGTCTCGGTCACCCTCACGGGCATCCCGAGCCTTGTGCTCGCCCTCGAGCCCAACCGCGACCGGGTGAGGGGGAGCTTCCTCNCCAACGTGCTCTCACGGTCGGTGCCGGCCAGCGCCGGCATCGTGCTCGGCCTCGGCGCTTTGGTCCTGGCCCGCGGCGCCCTCGGGTTCGACGACGCCCAGGTCTCCACCGTGGCCACNTGCGTTGTGGCGNTTNTCGGNGTGGCGCTCATCTNCGCCGTGTCGCGCCCGCTCAACGCCCTGCGCCGCACACTGCTCGCGACCATGGCCGCGGCCACGGTGCTCGGCATCACGGCGTTCGGCCCCTTCTTCGAGGTGGCTCCGTTCTCAGGGGCGATGTTGCCGTTCCTTGTCCTCGCCTCCGCCGCAGGGTGCGCCCTGTTCGCGGTGCTCTATAAAAAAGGTGGGGAGGCCACGGACAGCGGCCGCGGTCCCTACGTGAGCTTCGCGAGCTACCTTGAGGAGAGAGAGCATGCACATTCCTGACCCCGCGGCCTTTGCCGCCGCCGTCGCCGCAGCCCGCACCCCGCGCACCCTCGAGGCGGGCGGCGTCTCGCGACTCATGGTGGACGTCTCCGGCATCCCCGGCGCCATGCGCCTGCCCTCGGCCCTCGTGCGCCTGCTGGAGAACGTCGTGCGCCGCGCCCCGTCCGACGAGNCCGCCTGCGAGGCCGCCCGCCGCGTGGTCGAGGCCGGCCTCTCCGGCGAGGCGGGCGAGGAGGTCGACTTCATGCCCGCCCGCGTGCTGTTCCAGGACTTCACCGGNGTGCCCGTGTTCTGCGACTTCGCCGCCATGCGCGACGCCATGACGGCCCGCGGCGGCGACCCGGCCCGCGTGAACCCGAGGATTCCCTGCGTGCTCGTGGTCGACCACTCCGTGGCGGCCGACGAGGCCGGCTGTCCGTCCGCCCTGGCCGACAACCTCGCCGTGGAGGCCCGCNGCAACGCGNAGCGGTTCGCCTTCCTCAAGTGGGCCGGGGCCTCGTTCGACAACGTGACCATCGTCCCGCCCGGCCAGGGCATCTGCCACNAGCTCAACGTCGAGCGCTTCTGCGAGGTCGTGGGCACGGACGCCCTCTGGGGCGGCGAGGGGGCCATGGCCTGCTTCGACACCCTCGTGGGCACCGACTCCCACACCACCACGGCCAACGGCCTGGGCGTCATGGGCTGGGGCGTCGGCGGCATCGAGGCCGAGGCCGCCGCGCTCGGCCAGCCCATCCCCATGCTCGTCCCCCGCGTGGTGGAGCTGCGCCTCACCGGCGAGCTCGCCCCGGGCGTGAGCGCCATGGACCTCGCCCTCACCGTGGCCGAGCTCCTGCGCGCCGAGGGGGTCGTCGGCCAGGTCGTGGAGGCCACGGGCCCCGGCGCCCTGTCGCTCTCGGTCACCCAGCGCGCCTGCGTCTCCAACATGTGCCCCGAGTACGGCTCCACGGCCGTGCTGTTCCCCATGGACGGCAAGCTCTTCGACTACCTGCGCCTCACGGGGCGCGACGGGGCGGAGGTCGCCTTCGCCGAGGCCTACGTGCGGGCCCAGGGCCTGCTCGACCCCGAGGTGCCCCGCGTCTACGGCAAGACGCTGGAACTCGACCTCGCGTCGGTGGGGACCTCGCTCGCCGGCCCCTCGCGCCCCCACAACCGCACCACGCCCGCGGGGCTCAAGGGNCGCTTCGAGGGGGCCGCGGCCCGGAACGGCCACGGCGACATGGCGGAGCGGTTCACCGTCGAGACGGGGGAGGGCACCTTCGAGCTCGGCCACGGCGCGATCGCCATCGCCGCCATCACGAGCTGCACCACGGCCACGGACGCCGCGATGGTCGTCGCGGCCGGCCTCGCCGCCAGGCGCGCCGTGGAGGCCGGCCTCGCGCCCAAGCCCTGGGTCAAGAAGGTCCTCGCGCCCGGCTCCCGCGCCGCCGGCCTCCTGCTCGAGCGCGCGGGGCTCAGGGGGCCCCTCGAGCGCCTGGGCTTCTACACCTGCGGCTACGGCTGCATGAGCTGCATCGGCAACTCCGGCGAGATCCTCGGGTGCCTCAAGCCCTGGGCCAGCTCCATGGAGCTGGCCAGCGTGCTGTCGGGCAACCGCAACTTCGACGGCCGCATCTCGCCGGACGTCGCCCAGAACTACCTCGCGAGCCCGGCCCTCGTGGTCGCCTACTCCNTCGCGGGCACCGTCGACGTCGACCTCTCCGTGGAGCCCCTCGGCACCGCGGCGTGCGGCTCGCCGGTGATGCTCGCCGACCTCATGCCCACGGACGAGGAGGTGGCGGCCGTCCTCTCCGAGGTGCTCGACGCCAGCCTCTACGAGGAGGGCACGGCCTCCCTCATGGAGGGCGACGCCACATGGCGCCTCATCGAGGCGGCGCCGTCGGCCACCTTCCCTTGGGATCCCGACTCCACCTACATCCGCCGCCCGCCGTACTTCGAGATCGCGGAGGCCTGCAGAACCTTCTCCCTCGAGNGCGCCCGGTGTCTCGTGGACCTCGGCGACTTCGTGACCACCGACCACATCTCGCCGGCCGGCGCCATCGCCGCCGGCTCCCCGGCCGCCGCCTACCTCGAGGACCGGGGCGTCGACCCGGATCGGTTCAACACCTACGGCGCGCGCCGCGGCAACCACGAGGTCATGGAGCGCGGNACGTTCGCCAACGTCAAGCTTGAGNACCGCNTTGCCGGCGGCGAGCGGGGCTGCGTGACCCGCGACCTGCTCACCGGCGACCTGACGAGCGTCTGGGACGCTGCCGAGGACTACCGCGCCCACGGCGTGCCCCTCGTGGTCCTCGCGGGCAGGATGTACGGCAGCGGCTCCAGCCGAGACTGGGCCGCCAAGGGCCCCCTCCTCCAGGGCGTCCGCGCCGTGGTGGCGGGCAGCTTCGAGCGCATCCACCGCTCCAACCTCGTGGGCATGGGCATCGTGCCCCTGGAGCTCGTGGACGGAGACGCGGCGTCGCTCGGCCTCGACGGCTCGGAGGTCATCTCCGTGGACCCCGTCGACTTCTCCGGCGGCCTGCCCGACCCCGCCGTCGTGTGGGTGCACGGGCTTCAGCGTGGTGGCAAGACGGTCGATTTCCGATGCCGCGTCCGTGTGGACACGCCCACGGAAGGGGCGTACCTCACCGCAGGCGGTATCCTTCCCTACGTGCTCGAGTNNCTGCTCTGACGTTCACAACGGAGGTGTGCCCGTGAAGAAATGCCCCCACTGCGGCTCGATCGTGGCCGACGACGCCGTCGTCTGTCCGGCCTGCCATGCGGAGCTCGACCTCACGGCGTCGCTTCCCAGGCTCACCGGCTCCTACTGCCCCAGCTGCGGCGCCCTCGTCCCCGAGGGGTCGACCAACTGCCCCAAGTGCGGCATGTGGGTCGAGTCGCGCCCGGCCCCCAAGCGCGGCCGGCGGGTGCAGGCCACCGTGGGCGACGACCCCGCCGCCCCGGACGCCACCAACGAGCTCCCGCGGTTCGAGTCGGCCGTGCCGTCCGAGAAGGACCTCCGCGATCCCTACCTGCGCGAGCACCCCGTGAGGCTCCGGGCGGTCTTCGTCGCGGCCGCGGCCTGCGTGGCCGTCGTGGGCGGGGCCGTGCTGCTCATCGCCCACCCGTGGGACCCCGACGCCTTCAGCATCCGCGCCACCGCGCCGGCGGACACCTCCCAGGCGGGCTTCCCCGGCACCGTGGACACCCTCAAGGGCCAGGACTCCAAGGGATCCGGCTCCGACACCGTGAAGTCCGGCGACGAGACCACCTACGAGGGGCTCTCGAATGCCTACACCGCCCTGGGCGACCTCTCCGGGCGCCTGGACGACTCGGTGTCGGAGCTCGAGGAGAAGGGCTTCTCCGGNACGGCCCAGGAGCGTCAGGAGGGCCAGAGGCGGGCGGCTACGCTCGGCGTGGAGATCTCGAACTGCATCTCCGACATCCAGGGCGTCGACACCACGAGCGGCACCTATGAGGACGAGCGCGAGGAGCTGCTCAAGATGGGCAACTGGCTCCGCAACCGCTCCGACATCGTCTCGTCGGCGTGGAGCGAGGCGGCCTCCGCCCCCGACCCCTCCTCGGCGCGCGAGGAGGTCCTCTCGTCCGTGCGCGGCGAGGCGTCCTCGTTCGGGTCCCTGTTCAAGCAGGCCTACTCGTCTTTCTCGATCCAGGCGCCCGCCGACGGGTCCTCCTCCTGAGCGCGCCCGTCGCTGCCGTTCCTGTGAACGGTGCGATCGGTTGGTAAAATTCTGCGGATACCCTCGGTCTCGGAGGAGGACCCCCATGCCCATTGACCCGCTGCACACGCCCGAGTANGTCCCGGTGGGGGNNGAGNACGCCACCATCGTCACCAACAAGGGGACCGTCGTCGTCGAGCTCGACGGCCTGGGCGCCCCCGTCACCGTGGGCAACTTCTGTGAGCTCGCCGAGTCCGGTTTCTACGACGGGGTCAAGTTCCACCGCTATGAGCCGGGCTTCGTCATCCAGGGGGGCGACCCCATCACCCGCGACATGGACCCCTCCGACGTCGCGGCCGGCATCCCCGGCCCCGCCGGCGTCCCCGGCACGGGCGGCCCCGGCTGGTGCATCCGCCACGAGTACGACGTCAACCCGAGGAACAGCCACGTCGACGGCGCCATCGCCATGGCCCGCTCCGCCATGCCCGACTCCGCGGGGTCGCAGTTCTACCTCTGCCTGGGGCCACAGCATTTCCTCGATTCCGGGTACACGGTATTCGGCGTCACCGAGGAGGGGCTCGACGTCGCCCACAGCCTCNGCGCCGGCGACGTCATCGAGTCGGTCACCATCAGCCACGGCAACCCGGCCGCGTNGCCTCCGTCACACGCAGCACCACCACACCAGGGAGGATCCACAGTGGATCAACAAGCATTCCAGAGCGGCCGCGCCGCGTACATGAACGGCGACTACTCGACGGCGGCCACCCTGCTCGGGGCGGCGACCAACCCGGGGGAGGTCTACGCCGCGGCGGACCACATGCGCGGCAACGCCCTCATGAAGCTCNGCCGCTACCGCGAGGCCGCCGAGGCCTACCGCCTCGCCCTGCANGACCGCTCCTACGGCAAGGTCGGCGCCCTCAACACCAACCTCGGCCGCGCCCTCGCGGCCTCCGGCGACGACGTGGGGGCCGTGCAGGCCCTCAACGCGGCCCTGGCCGACCCCTCCTACACCAACAGGTACAAGACCCAGATGGCCCTCGCCAAGGTCTACGAGCACGAGGGTCAGATGCGCGAGGCCGGCGCCGCCTACCGCGCCGCCGCCATCGACGAGAACAACCCCGACCCCGCGGTGTCCCTCGTGGCCCTCGGCCGCTGCTTCATGGAGCTCGGCCGTCCCATCGACNCCGTGGAGGCCTACCGCACGGCCCTGGACTTCTCGTCGTCCACCGGCTCCCAGGCCGCGGTCTACGCCCAGCTGGGCGAGGCCTTCGTGGCCGCCAGCCGCATGCAGGAGGCCCTCGACGCCTTCAACCACGCCACAGCGGACGGCACCTACAGCCTCAACCCGGCCCAGCAGGCCTCCTTCACCGCCGCCCAGAACGCCGTCGCGGCCCTCACCGGCCAGAAGGGTGGCGAGACCGACGCCATGCTCGCCGCCGCCGGCTACGGCGGATCCGGCTCCTTCGACCCGCTCGACCCGCTCGGCAAGTCCGGCGAGTTCATCCCGTCGCCCGAGGACACCGGCTTCTTCTCCATCTCCGAGCAGGACATCGTCGNGGCCGAGAAGAAGGAGAGCAAGGTGCGCCGCAAGAAGAAGCGTACCNGCGTGNAGGTGCTCGTCTGCGTCGTTGTGGTGCTCGTGGTGGCCGCCGCGGCCCTCGGCTTCGCCTACTGGCGAGGCTACGGCTGGCCCACCCAGGAGGACGTCGTGGCCGACCTCTTCTACGCCAAGACCGACGGCACCGACACCTCGGCCTACATCGCCCCCTCGGTGTCCGAGGACCAGCGCGCGGCCATCGAGGCCATCCTCCCGTCCGGCGCCACGGTGANNGTCGACGGCGTCGACCGCTCGGCCGACTCCTCCACGGTGAGCTGCACCGCGGCCCTCCCCGAGGGCGGCAGCCAGGCCTACATCGTCACGCTCGCCCGCGAGGGCATCGGCTGGAAGGTGACCGACGTCCAGCTGGCCTTCGACTCCTCCTCCAACGCCGGCACCGGCACGTCGTCCACATCGGGCACCGTGCCGTCCGACGCCGGCAGGGACGCCGGCGCCGCCACGCCCGACCCCACCTCGACCGACGGCACCCC
>NZ_CAJMXC010000022.1:0-26714 GCF_905219715.1 Olsenella sp. CU969 | reverse complement strand
CGGCGCCCGGGCCCCCGGGGGCGGGAATCGGACCCTCCACATTCCCTACACATACGGGGCGGTCAGAGGGAGGTGACGTAGGATTTCGCCATGTCCAGGAGCTCGTCCCTGTCCGCACGGTCGACCCCCTCGCCGTAGATGCGCACCAGCGGCTCGGACATGGACGGCCTGATGAAGAGCCAGGAGTCGTCGTCGAACTGGACCCGCAGGCCGTCGGCATGGCTCACGGACACCGGCTTCTTGGCGCAGAGGCCCTCGGGGTTGGTCCCGGGGAGGAGGTTGCGAAGCACGGCGCAGCGGCCCGGGTCCATGCGGATCTCCCGGTGGCCGTACTCCATCGACCCGACCGCGCGATCGAGGTTGGCCGCCATCTCCCGGAGGGAGACCCCCTCGTAGGCCAGGAGCTNCACGAGNAGCAGNATGGTGACGAAGGCGTTCCGCTCGGGGTCGAGCGAGGGGACACAGATTCCGCCGAGGCCGTCGCTCGTGGTGATGACACCGCCCTGGCGGATCTCCTCGAACGGCCAGGTGGGACCGGGCGGCACGAGGGTGACGTCGCAGCCGAGCGACTCNGCCACCCGCCGGATGACGACGGAGGAGAACCGCGGGAGCACGATGCGGCCGGAGAGGCCGCGGTTCTTGATGAGGTGCATGAGCACGAGGGCGTGGAGCTTGGGGGCGGCCACGAGGTTGCCCTCGCCGTCGACGGCGGCAGCGCGGTTGGAGGGGCCGTCGATGGCGATGCCAAAGTCAACCTGGGTCTGGCCCGTCATGTACTCGAGGTCGTCGAGCCAAGGCTCCACCACCTCCGGGTGCGTNCCGCAGAAGTCGTCGACGGTANCCCCGTNGATCTCGACGACACCCACGCCCAGGGAGCGGAGCAGGGTGGCGGCGTGGCCGCGCGCGGTGCCGTACATGGGGTCGAGGATGCAGTCGAGACGGGCGTTGCGGATGCGACGCACGTCGACCAGGGAGGCCATGTGAGCGAGGAAGGGGCCCACGCTCTCCTCGAGCGTGAACGGGCCCTGAGCCTCGCCGAGCTCCTGGGACACGAGATCCTCGATGGCGCCGGCCTCGTCGCGGCCGATGGCCGAGGAGTCGTTGTTGCGCACCCGGATGCCGAGGTAGTCGGCGTTGCGGTGGTCGGCCGTGAGCATGAGGGCGCCAACGGCGGACGGGTCCGACCGGGTGGCGAAGTTGAGGGCGGGCATGGGGCACGGCCCGTCGGAGAGGCGGGCGTCAAGGCCCCAGGCCCCCACCGCGGCAGCAGCGGCGGCGGCGAGCTCCGGGGCATGGCGCCGGGTATCGTAACCGATGTGGACGGTGCCCCCGCCGAAGACGTCGGCCCATCGGGCCGCGGCGGCGTCGGCGACGCGCACGACGTTGGTCTTGTTCAGACCGTCATCGTAGCGCGCGTACCATCCGTCGTTGTTGAAGCNAATGTAGNGCATGGGTGCCTNNTGGGAACGCCCTGGGTAGGATGGGTCAGGAGAGGGCCTGGTCGCCCAACGCCTCGAGGAAGGNCTCGCGCGTGGCCGGGTCGAGGAGCGCCATGCGGGCGGACGTGCCCNCCCAGGCCGCGGGGGTGCCGGTGTCGCAGCCCTCGGCGGGGTCGACGACCAGGGCGTACATCTCCTCCTCCTTGAGTAGGCGCTCGAGGGCGTCGGTGAGCTGAANCTCCCCGCCGGCACCCGNCCGCTGCGTCTGGAGCAGNTCCATGACCCGGGGTGAGAGGAGGTAGCGGCCGACGATGTAGAGGTTGGTGGGCGCGTCCTCGGGGGCGGGCTTCTCCACCATGCCGGAAAGGCGCAGTACCGAGCCGGGCTCCTCGAGGTCGAGGTCGTCGCCGTCGAGGGTGCCCACCTGCTCGCCGGCGACGATGCCGTAGCGGCTCACCTCGTCGTGGCTCACGGGGGCGACGGCGATGACCGACGCGCCGCCGTGGGCGCGGGAAACCTCGGCCATGCGCACGCACATCTCGCGGTCGGGGACGAAGTAGTCGCCCAGCAGCACGAAGAAGGGCTCGTCGCCCACCTCGTCCTTGGCGCAGAGCACCGCATGGCCGAGGCCCAAGGGGTCGTCCTGGTACACGAAGCTCACCGGGAGCTCGCCGCACTCACGGACAACCTCGGNGTACCGGNCCTTNCCACGCTCACGGAGGTAGCTCTCGAGCTCGGGCTTGGGGCCGAAGTACTCCTCGAGCTGCGGCTTGAGGTGCGAGTTGACGATGACGACGCCGTCGACGNCCTCGGGCTCGAGGGCCTCCTCGACCNCGTACTGGATGACGGGCTTGTCCAGGACGGGGAGCAGCTCCTTGGGGTTGCTCTTGGTAGCCGGCAGGAAGCGGGTGCCGAGGCCTGCGGCCGGGATGATCGCCTTCATGGTTGCTCCTTGCTCGCAGCGCCCCGCAGGCGGTGCGACTGGGTCGGTTCAGCGGTGGCCGTCATGCTCAAACATGCAATGACCGGCCATTCTTGATGCTACCTGCAACCCGTGGGAGGCGCAGGCGTTTCATACAAACGACAGCTCGCCGTCCGTCGAGGGTCACCCGCCCGCCGCAAGGGAGGCCCAGAGGTCGGCGGCCTCCGCCAAGGGCGCGCCCCTCACACCGAGAAGGCCCAGCCCCTCCACCGCTGAGAGAGGCCACTCCCCAACCGGCTCCCCGGCCGGGACGTCGGCCACCACGGCCCCGGACACGTCGCAGCGGGAGGCGGCGGCAGCGACCCGTCGCGCGACCCCGTCGAGGTCGTCCCAGGGGACGGAGGAGACCCCCACGCAGCAGGCCCCGGAGGCGGCCAGGGCCGCGATGGTGAGGGCGAGGAGCCGGTCGTCCGGGAGGGCGCCGTGGTCGGCGAGGGCGGCCACCGGGAGCCCAGCGGCCGAGGCCGCACGCACGGCGCCAAAGCCCACGGCCCCGTTGGGGGCGTCCTCGAAGAGCACGCCATGGAGGCCCGCCTCGACGAAACCGCCGCAAAGGGCCCGCACGCCGTCGTTGAGGCGCCCGGGGTCGACGGAGCGCGACCCGGCAAGGCCCACCGCCCCCACGGCGAAGGGTGCCGGCGCCCGGAGGGCCAGGTGCCCGGCGGCGCGCCCGACAGACCGGAGCTCCGCGGGGTCCNTCACCTCGTCGAGCAGGCGCACGAGGGGAGCGCGCGTCGCGGTGACGGCGGCCTCGGCGCCGCAGGCGACGTCGAGCGCCTGGGCGGCTGCCACGGTCTCGGGCTCGCAGAGGCACCACAGACCGTCGGGGAGGTCGGTCCCCAGGGCGCNGTCGAGGTCGCCCGAGAGGGTCACAGGGCGGNCTGACCCGCCCAGACGCCCGGCGAACACCGCGGCGGACGCCCGGTCGGCGTCGAGGGAGGCCTCGTCGACCCCCGTCTCGAGGAGCGCGGCCAGGGCCTGGGCGACGCTGAGGTCGCCGACGTCAGCCATCGAGGTCACCGTCGACGACGGTCCCCTCGCGCTCCAGGTAGGCGAGGAGGCGGTCCATGGTGTCCTGGGAGAGGGCGTGTTCCATCTCGCAGGCCTCGCCGTCGGCCACGGCCGGGTCGACCCCGAGGTCGCCGGTCAGGAAAGCCCGCAGGGCGCGGTGACAGCGCCAGAGCCGCGCCGCGTACCGGCGTCCCGGCTCGGTGAGGGCCACGCGCCCGTAGCGGTTCTGCTCCACGTAGCCGTGGTTCTTGAGGGTGGAGATGGCCTTGTTGACGCTGGCCTTGGACACGCCGAGCAGCTCGGNCACGTCCACGGAGCGCACGGAGTCGTCGTCGCGCTCGAGCNTGATGCGCCAGACGGCCTCCAGGTAGTCCTCGNTGGNCATGGAGAGGGGTTTGGGCGGATTGACCTCAGGCACAGGATCGCTCCTTTCGGCGGCCTCAGTCCTCGTCGGGCACCGTGGTGCGGCGCACCCGCGCCCCGAGGGCCTGGAGCTTCTCGACGAAGCCCTCATAGCCGCGGTCGATGTGGTGGACGCCCGAGACGGTGGTATAGCCGTCGGCCACGAGGCCGGCCATGACGAGGGCCGCGCCGCCGCGGAGGTCGGGAGAGGTGACGNGTGCCCCANNGAAGCNCTCCNCGCCGTGGACGATGGCATGGTGCCCCTCGATGCGAATGTCGGCACCCATGCGGTTGAGCTCGGCAGCGAGCATGAAGCGGTTCTCGAAGACGTTCTCGGTGATGATGGAGTCGCCCTCGGCGTTGGCCAGGAGCGTCATGGNCTGGGCCTGCATGTCCGTGGGGAAGCCCGGATACGGCAGGGTCTGGATGTCGGTGGGCCTGATGGGGCCCGTGCGCCAGACGCTGCACCCGCGCTCCTCACGCTCGATGGTAAGGCCCATGAGCTCGTACTTGCGCAGCACGAGGCCGAGGTGCTGGGGGTCGAAGCCCGTGACGCGCACGGGCTCGCCCACGAGCCCGCCCATGGCGATGAAGGTGCCCGCCTCGATGCGGTCGNCCACGACCTCGTGGGTCACGGGATGGAGGTCGCCCACACCCTCGATCTCCACCAGGGGAGTGCCCGCGCCGGTAATCTNGGCACCCATCTCGTTGAGCATGTTGGCGAGATCCACGATCTCGGGCTCGCGGGCGGCGTTGTCGATGACCGTGGTGCCCCTGGCGTGGACCGACGCCATTAGCAGGTTCTCGGTGGCTCCCACCGATGGGAACTCGAGGGTCACCGTGGTGCCCTGGAGGCCGTGCGGGGCGCTGGCGTAGATGTTGCCGTGGTCTACCTTGAACTCCACGCCCAGGGCCTCGAGGCCGAGCATGTGCATGTCGATCTTGCGGGCACCGATGTTGCAGCCGCCGGGCATGGCCACCACGGCCTTGCCGAAGCGAGCGAGAAGCGGCCCGAGGACCGCCGTGGAGGCGCGCATCTTGGCCACGAGCTGGTAGGGCGTCACCCAGGAGTCGACGCCCGTGGTGTCGATCCTGAGGTCATGGGGGCCGAGGACCTCGACCTTGGCGCCGAGGCACTCGATGACCTTGCCCATGGTGTGGACGTCGGAGATGTTCGGGACGTTCNTGAGCTCGTTCACGCCGGGGGCCATGAGGGTGGCGGCCATGAGCTTGAGAGCCGAGTTCTTTGCCCCTTCCACCTGCACCTCGCCGGTGATGGGGTAACCGCCCTCTATCTGGATGACGTCCATGGTCTCCTCCCGTTCATGGTTCGGACGAACACGATTCTATGCGAGGCGCNCCTCCCCTGAANAGTTAGCCGGGGCATCACGGGCCACGCACATAGGAAAAAAGCGGGGNCGACCNNGCCGCCCCCGCTGTGATCGCACGATGGACGGCGCGACTAGCGCCCGCCCCAGCGCTCCTCCTCCGCCAGAAGGAGATCGCACCAAACGATCTTGGAGTCGAAGTACGCCCTGCGGGAGTCGCCTGCAGGGAGCTTGGCGAGCTCCCCCTCCGCCTCGGCTCGGGTGGCCGTGACCACCTTGGAGTCGATGTCGTCGACGTCGCGGGCATGGTTAGCCAGCACGATGACCATGTCGCCCGTGATCTCGGCGTAGCCGCCCGAGACCACCACGCGGCTCTGTGTGGCCCCCGTGTCGTCCGGCTCGTGCATGATGCGCACGATGCCGTCGCCGAGGGCGCAGATCTCGCGGGCGTGACCGGGAAGGACGCCGAGCTCACCCGACTTGGTGATCAGCACGACCGAGGTGGCCTCGCCCTCGTGCATGAGCTTGTCCGGACGCACGATCTGGTAATCGATCTTGGCCATGGCGCCCCCTTACGCCTGCCCGTCCTTGAGCAGCTTCTCGTAGCGCTTGCGCACCTCGTCGATGGTGCCGGCATAGCGGAAGCACTGCTCAGGGATGTCGTCGCAGTCGCCGTCGACGATGGCGGCGAAGGAGCGCACCGTGTCGGCCACGTGGACGTAGGTCCCGGGGTTGCCCGTGAACTGCTCGGCCACGTGGAACGACTGGGAGAGGAACTGCTGGATCTTGCGGGCACGCTGGACGATCTTGCGCTGGTCCTCGGAGAGCTCGTCCATACCGAGGATGGCGATGATGTCCTGGAGATCGGAGTAGGCCTGGAGCGCCTCCTGCACGGCCATGGCCACGCGGTAGTGCTCCTCGCCCACGACGGTCGCGTCGAGGGCGTCCGAGGAGGAGCCCAGTGGGTCGATGGCCGGGTAGATGCCCAGGTCGGAGATGGAACGCGACAGCACNGTCGNGGAGTCGAGGTGCGTGAAGGTCGTGGCGGGAGCCGGGTCGGTGAGGTCGTCGGCGGGCACGTAGACGGCCTGCACCGAGGTAATCGACCCTTCCTTGGTGGAGGCGATGCGCTCCTGAAGGTCGCCCATCTCGGTGGCCAGCGTGGGCTGGTAGCCCACGGCCGACGGCATGCGGCCGAGGAGTGCCGAGACCTCGGAGCCAGCCTGGGAGAAGCGGAAGATGTTGTCGATGAAGAGCAGCACGTCCTGACCNTGGTCGCGGAAGTACTCGGCCTCGGTCAGGCCGGCGAGGGCCACGCGCAGGCGAGCNCCCGGCGGCTCGTTCATCTGGCNGTAGACCAGGCAGGTGCGGTCGNTGACGCCCGACTCGCTCATCTCGAGGTAGAGGTCGGTGCCCTCGCGGGTGCGCTCGCCGACGCCGGTGAACACCGAGGTNCCACCATGCTCCATGGCGAGGTTGTTGATGAGTTCCTGGATGAGTACCGTCTTGCCCACGCCGGCGCCGCCGAACGGGCCGGTCTNGCCGCCGCGGATGTAGGGCTCGAGCAGGTCGATGGCTTTAATGCCGGTCTCGAAGATCTCCACCGAGGTGGTGAGGTCGTCGAAGCGCGGGGCGGCATGGTGGATGGGGTAGTACTGGACGTCGTCGGGCATGCCCTTGCCGTCCACGGGCTCGCCGAGCACGTTCCACACGCGGCCCAGGGTGGCGTCGCCGACGGGCATCTCCATGGGCCTGCCGGTGTCGATGACGTGGAGGCCGCGCTGCATGCCGTCGGTGGAGCTCATGGCCACGGTGCGCACGATGCCGCCCGGCAGCTGGCTCTCCACCTCGAGCACCGTGTGAATGTGGCCGAAGGGAGTATCGGCATCGACGACGAGGGCCGTGTAGATGGCCGGGATGTGCTCCTCGAACTTGACGTCGACCACGGGGCCCACGATGCGGACGATGACGCCCTTCTCGGCGTCGGACTCGTGCTTGATCGAGGTCTTGAGGACCTTGTCCAGATCGAGCGACGAGAGCTTGGTCGCTTCTGCCATTACTTCTCCTCCAATGCGGCTGNTCCGNCGACGATCTCGTTGAGCTNGGTGGTGATGGAGCTCTGGCGGATGCGGTTGTACTCGCGGCTCAGCGTCGAGATGATCTCGGTCGCGTTCTCGGTGGCCGCCTGCATGGCCCGGCGGCGTGCACCGTGCTCTGCGGCGGCGGAGTCGATGAGGGCGTGATAGATGACGGTTCTGACGTAGCTGGGGATGAGGTAGCCCAGGACCTCGGCGGGGGCGGGGTCGAACTCGAAGTCGCTCGCCTGGGCCTCGACCGCCGAAAGGGCCTCCTGCTCGCGGGGGGCGTTGGGGAGGCGCAGGGTCTCGCGGGTCACGGGGAGCAGCTCCTCGATGGTGAGCACCTGCTCCACGCGGCTCCTGGCATGCTGGTAGCAGATCTCCACGTGGTCCAGGCGCCCGGACACGAAGCCGTCCATGACATAGCTAGCGATCTGGTTGGCCTCCACCAGGGTGGGCTCGGCCGAGATACCGGAGAACGACAGGATGGGCTTGCGGCCGCGGGAGGAGAAGTACTCCGTTGGCTTCGTGCCGCAGCAGATCAGCTCCACCTCGATCCCCTGTTCGGCANGCTCGCGGATACGCCGCTCCACGGCCCGCTCCACCTGCACGTTGAACCCACCGGCCAGACCTCGGTCGGAGGCCACGCAGATGATGAGGGCCCGACGAAGGCCGCTGTGCTCCTGGAGCAGGGGCTGCTCGTCGGTGTCGCCGGCCGCCGCCACGCTGGCGAGCATGGTGGTCATGGCGTCCTTGTAGGGAGCACCGTCGGCGGCGCGCTGCAGGGCCCGCATGATCTTGGTGGTGGAGACCATCTCCATGGTATGGGTGATCTGCTTGGTGCTGGTGACCGAGCGGATGCGTCGCTTGATGTCGCGAAGGTTGGCCATGGCCCTTAGTCTTCCTCTGCCACGGAGGCGGCGGAGCCCTCAAGCGTCGTGGCGACGCCGGCGGACTCGATGGCGTCCTCCTCGAGCTGCTCGCGATCGGCACCGCGCCTGGCCGCCTTGCGTCCGGCCACGAACTGCTTCTTGAAGGTGCGGCAAGCCCCCTTGAGCTCCTCGGCGGTCTCGTCGGAGATGCGCCCCTCGCAGATCTTCTGGCGCAGGGCCACACGGCTCGACTTCATGTAGTCGACGAACCCGTCACGGAAGGCGAGGACCTCGTCCAGGGGGATGTCGTCGAGGAAGTTGTTGTTGCCCGCGAAGATCACGGCCACCTGGTCGGCGACGTCGAGGGCGGCGAAGCGCTTCTGACGCAGGAGCTCGGTCATGTGGGCACCGCGGTTGAGCTGGGCCTGGGTGGAGCGGTCGAGATCGCTGCCGAACTGCGAGAAGCNCTGGAGCTCGGCGTAGCTGGCCAGGTCGAGACGTAGGTTGCCGGCCACCTGCTTCATGGCCTTGATCTGGGCGCCGCCGCCCACGCGGGACACGGAGATGCCCACGTCGACTGCGGGGCGCTGGCCCTGGAGGAACAGGTTGGACTGCAGGTAGATCTGGCCGTCGGTGATCGAGATCACGTTGGTGGGGATGTACGCGGAGACGTCGCCCTCCTGGGTCTCGATGATGGGGAGNGCCGTGAGCGATCCGGAGCCGTGGGCGGCATCGAGCTTGCAGGCGCGCTCCAGCAGACGGGAATGCAGGTAGAAGATGTCGCCGGGGTAGGCCTCGCGTCCGGGCGGACGGTGCAGCGTCAGGGACATCTGGCGGTAGGCCACGGCCTGCTTGGAGAGGTCGTCGTAGACCACGAGCACGGCGCGGCCGGGGTTGTCCTCGTTGGCGGGCTTGCCGTCGGCGCCGTTGTACATGAAGTACTCGCCGATGGCGGCACCGGCCATCGGCGCGATGTACTGCAGCGGCGCCGAGTCGGAGGCGGTGGCGGCCACGATGATGGTCTTGTCGAGGACCCCGTGGCTCTCCAGGGTCTGGCGGATGGTGGCCACCGTGGAGGCCTTCTGGCCGATGGCGACGTAGATGCAGACCATGTCGCTGTCGGCCTGGTTGATGATGGTGTCGACGGCGATGGAAGTCTTGCCGGTCTTGCGGTCACCGATGATGAGCTCACGCTGGCCTCGGCCCACAGGGATCATGGCATCGATGGCCATGAGGCCCGTCTGCACCGGCTCGCACACGGGGGNGCGGGCCATGATGNCGGGGGCNTTGAACTCCACGGGACGGCGGGCGACGGTCTCCATGGGACCGAGGCCGTCGATGGCCTCGCCGAGGGGGTTCACCACACGGCCGAGCATGGCCGGCCCCACGGGGATGTCCATGACGCGGCCGGTGGTGCGGCACTCGTCGCCCTCGCGGATGGCCTCCACGTTGCCGAAGAGCACCGCGCCGACCTCGTCCTCGTCGAGGTTCTGGGCCAGGCCGAAGACATGCTCGCCGGTGAGGGCGCTGGTGAAGTCCAGCAGCTCGCCGGCCATGGCGCTGCGCAGGCCGCTCACGCGGGCCACACCGTCGCCGATCTCGACCACCCTTGACACATCCTGGGTGTCGATGGCAGCCGTCATGGCGTCGAGCTTGCCCCGCAGGATGCTCGCGATGGTATCGGCGTTGATGGTCGTGCCGCCGTTTTGGGCCTTCTCGTCAGCCACGCCCTACTCGCCTCCCTTTGCCTTGAGCACCCTGCGAGCGTTCTCGAGCTGGGTGCGGACCGATGCGTCGCGACGCTCGCCGCGCGCGTTGAAGANGATGCCCCCGATGATGGACGGATCGACGTGCTCCACCACGAAGACGGGCTTGTCGTACTCCACGGTGAGGAACTCCTCGACCTCCTCGCGGAGGTCGTCGTCCAAGGGGATGGCGGTGGTCACATCGACCGCCACCACATCGACCTCTGCATGGAACAGGGCCGAGTAACGCTGGGCGATGTCGGGGAGCAGCTGCTCGTCGCCGCGCTCCAGGATCACCTTGAGGGTGTCCGACAGCTCGCCCAGGGCGTCGGCAAGGCCGTCGAGGGCCCGGAGGTNGCGCTTCTCGCGCCCCTCGGCCCGGGCCGCCTCGAGCAGCGTCCGGGCATAGGTCTCGACCTTGTCCTTCTCCATGCGGTTACTGGTTGCCATCGGCGTCTCCGGCTTCTGCCAACAAACGCTCGATCAGACGCTTCTGGGTCTCGGCGTCGAGGTTCTCGCCGATGATCTTACCGGCGAGGTCGACGGCGAGGTCGGCGGCCTGGTCGACGAGGTCGGCCATGGCGGCGTGGCGCTCGGCCTCGATGCCGTCGCGGGCCTTGTCCTGGATCCGNTTAGCGTCGATGTTGGCCTGCTTGATGATGGCGTCCTTGGACGCCTCGGCGTTCTTCTTGGCCTCGGCGACGATCTCGTCGGCCTGGGCCTGGGCGTCGTCGATGGTGGCCTCGGCCTTCTTGAGGGCCTTGGCGGCGTCGACCTTTGCCTGCTCGGAGGCGTCGAGGTTGTCCTGGATGGCCTTCTGACGGGCGTCGAGGGTCTTGATGACGCTCGGCCATACCAGCTTGGCAAGCACCGCCCAGATGACCACGAAGGCGATCAGGGCCGGGATGAACTCGGCCGGCTTGGGGATCAGGATGTCGAACGCCGAGGTCGCGAAGGCGGGGGTGGGCACCGTCAGGGCGAAAGCAACGGCTCCCGCCGCCGTGACGGCGAGGCAGCGCACCCGCCCTTGCTGGGACTTGTTCATGTCACGAACCTCCAACGTGATGGGTCTGACCGCTTGGATTAGGCCAGCAGGGAGACGACGAAGCCGATGAGGGCGAGCGCCTCGACGAAGGCGGAGGCCAGGATGAAGACGGTGAACAGACGACCCTGGACCTCGGGCTGGCGGGCCATGGACGTGGTCGCTCCGTAAGCCGCGATGCCGATGCCAAGGCCGGCGCCGATAACACCAATTCCGTAACCGATGACTCCCACGATTCCTCCTTCTGACGGTCCGACCTCGGACTCGTTCCCACTGGGGTCTTGTCTATGCACAGGCGGCCAGGCCGCCATGATGCCTTGGTCTACTCGTCCTCCTCGGCGAGCTGCACGTAGACGGCCGTGAGCAGCGAGAAGACGTAGGCCTGGATGCAGGCCACGAGGATCNCCACGGCGTNGATGGCGATGAGCACGAGCAGCCAGAGCAGCGAGATGCCGGCGCCCGTGAAGGCCTCGAGGGTCACACCCTGGGCAAAGCGGGCGATGAAGAGCGAGGCGAGGATGGCGAAGGTGCCCATGACCNCGTNGCCGNCGAACATGTTGCAGAACAGGCGGACGGCTAGGGTGATCAGGCGAAGGAACGTCGAGAAGAGCTCGATGACCCAGACGAGCCAGTCCATGGGGAAGGGCACGCCCTTGGGCTTGAGGCTCTTGATGTAGCCCCAGCCGCCGTCCTTCTTGACGCCCACGTAGATGAAGTAGATGAACGAGATGAGGGCCAGGGCGAAGGTGACGCCGATGGTGCCCGTGCCGGGGTGCATGCCCGGAATCACGCCCNTGAGGTTGTTGATGAGGATGAAGAAGAACACCGTGGCGATGAAGGGGAAGTGCTGGCGCCAAGTGGAGTGCAGGATGTCCTCGACGAGGTCCTTGCGGGCGAACTCGATGACGTACTCGACGCCGTTGACGAAGCGGCCCTGGGGCACGATGCTGGCGGCCTGCTTCTTCTTGAAGATGAANAGGACCACGNAGAGAATCGCGATGGCGGCGAACATGAACACCGTGTACTGGGTGATGCCGAAGTTGAGATTGCCCGCCACGGGCTGGGCTATGAANCTGTCGACAAGCTCGTTGACCGCCTCAGGCAGCTTCTCGAACTCTTCCACGTCTCCTCCTTCTGCGCTAGCGCCAGTGGCTCATCCAGCGCCAAGCCTTGTACGCCTCGACCCCCCACGCCCCGAGGAACACGGTCACCATGACCGAGGCGAAGGCGGCGAAGCGGGTCGTTGCGGCCCCGTACGCCCATCCGAGGACGGCCGTGAGCGCCGTCGCCGAGAGGACGGNTGCCGCGAGGCCGGCCGCGACCGGTACGCGCCTGCCTATCCGAGCCATCCGGGCAAGCGCAAGACCCGGCAGCGCNCCCAGCAGGCCGAGGAGGGCGCCGGCTATGAGCGTCATAGGCACCTTGTTCCCCTGCCTGGCGACAGAGCCGCCGAAATCCGANNCNGTATCGTAGTCTTCCCCAATCCAGCCCGCTTCTAGAAGATGCTGCTCACGACTATATATGAAGCCTTCGTGAACGCCTTCTTTCTTTTTTTCAGAAAGCCGTCGCAACGGCCCGTTCCCGCTGGCGCCCGGTCACATGCCGACCAGCACCACCCCCACCACGGAGAGCAGTATCCCCGCCAAGCGCNGGGCCGTGAGACGCTCGCCGTAGAACAGGCTCCCCACAAGGGCCAGGACGCACCCGAGCACCACGAAGAGCACGAGCATCCCCACGGAGAGGTCCCAGCCGACGCGGAACATGGCCAACGTGGCCACATCCATGCAGAGCAGGCAGGCCCCGAAGACCGGGGCGGTCCAGGTGGCCTTGGACCACTCGCCCCGGAGCGTGCGCCCCGACCCCCCGGCACCGCGCTGCGTGAGGAAGAAGAAGACCACGGCGCAGGCCGTGCAGACGCCGTAGGTGAGGCAGAGCGACGAGAACGCGTCGACTTCCGGAGGGGTGAGCTTCTGGATCACCGAATAGGGAACCTTGGCCCCGACCATGAGCAGGACGGGGGCGAATCGAGCGGCAAACGGCCCCATGGCACCGTCCTTTGCTGAGTCACACGCCCCGGCCCGCGCCGGGGCGGACACCGGCAGCGACCCCTCGGCNGGGCGCCCGGCCATATGGCCGGCCGGGCGCCCCGGGGACAGCCGGCAGGATCAGATACCCAGACCCACCAGCACCACGCCCACCAAGGAGATAAGGATCCCGATGACCCGCTTGGGCGTGAGGGTCTCCTTGTAGAAGACACGGCCCACCAGGACGAGCACGACGGCCAGAATCACGTAGGCGAGGAGGATGCCCACGGACAGGTCCCAACCCACGCGGAACATGAGGATGGTCGAGAGCTCGAGGCAGACCAGGCAGGCACCCAGGGCGGGGGCGGTCCAGTTGGCCNTCCTGGCCTNCTGGATGTAGTTCTTGTTCTTGCTTGTGATAAAGAACATTATCATTGCATAGGCGATGCAGACCACGTAGGTGAGGGAGACGGAGGCGTAGGTGTCCACATCCTCCGGGGTGACCTTGGCCGTGACGGTGTAGGCCGGGTTCGAGCCGATCATGAGCAGCACCGGTATCCACTTCACCAACGCGCCCATCTTCTTCGTCGGCGCCTCGGGCGCAGACTGGATGTTCTCGGCCATGGGGGCTCCTTTACGACGTCGGGTTCCTTCGATACGACCCTGCGGGCCGGGCTAGGCGGGGTCCACGGGCTCCTCCAGGGAGACGGACGGCTCGCCGTCGGTGCCCTTCTCGGGGGCGTTGACCACATAGAGGCCCAGGGCGCAGATCACGATGCCCACGGCCTTGACGATGGTCATCGCCTCCCCGAAGGCCGCCACGCCCACCACCACGGTCATGAGCGAGACGCCGATGTTGGCNATGAGGCTGCCGATGGAGACGTCCCAGCCGGCGCGGTAGAGCAGGATCAGGGAGAGGTCGATGAAGACGATGCAGATACCCAGGGNATAGCTGGCCCAATTGGCCTGGGCGAACGCCTCGAAGATATTGCCGCCGGGGTTGTTCACGAAGAACAGCACCACACAGAGCACGAGGCCCACGCCATAGGAGATCGAGAGGGACGCGAAGGAGTTGACGTCCTCCGGCGTTCCCTTGCCGGCGATGTTGTAGACGGTGTTGCCAAAGACGTTGAGGAGCAACGGGGCNNTGAAGNTGAGCATCTCCATGGGGCTCTCCTTACATAGAGGGGAACGGGACGGGGCCGCTTTAGCGCTCGTACACCACCTCTCCGTCGAAGACCGTGAGCTCCACCTCTGCGCCCAGCAGGCCCTCGGGCGTCAGGTCGAAGAGGTTCTCGTGCCAGACCACCAGGTCGGCGAGCTTGCCAGCCTCGAGAGTGCCCAGCTCCTCCTCGCGGCCCACCTTGTAGGCGCCGCCGTAGGTGTAGATGGACAGGGCGTCGNAAAGGGTGATCTTCTGCTCGGGGTTCCAGCCGGCGGCGGGCAGGCCGTCGGGGAACCGACGGGCCACGGCGCGGTTGAGGCCGATGCGCGGGTCGACGGTGACCACGGGGAAGTCGGTGCCGAAGGCCATGGGGCACCCGTTGTCCAACATGGACTTGAAGGCCCAGAGGTACTTGGCGCGCCGCTGGCCGATGCAGCCGCGGTACTCGTCGTCGTCCAGGGAGTCAACCAGGGTGAGGTGGGGCGGCTGCACGGAGCAGACGATGCCCAGCTCGCCCATGCGTGCCCAGTCCGCGGGGTCGCTCATGTCCAGGTGCTCCACGGAGAGGCGNGAGTCCGTGGGGCCGTTGATCTCGATGGCCTCCTGGTAGAGGTCGACGGCATGGCGGACGGCGCCGTCGCCCACGCAATGGAGCTGGATGTTGAACCCCTGGGCCTGGTACTCCAGGATGCGCTCCCGGGCCTCGTCCAGATCCATGGCGAGCCACACCCTGTCGACCTCCGGGTCGTCGGTGTAGGCGTCGATNAGGTAGCCGGTGTGGGTGGTGACGATGCCGTCGATGAACTCCTTCACGCCGGTGTAATACATGCGCCCCGCCTTGTCGTGGAAGCGCTCGCGGAGGCCCTGGGCCTTCTCGATGGGGTCGAGCATCTCGGTGGCGAAGTTGTAGCGGAAGTTGAGGGCGCCCTCGTTCTCGAGGCGCTCCACAAGGTCGATGTTGCCGATGTCGATGGCGTCCAAGGGCAGCATGTCGGTCACCGCGGTGATGCCGTAGGAGGAGAAGAGCCCGGAGACGTCGCGCAGGGCGCTCTCCTGCTTGTGCTCCGGCAGCAGGCCGTTGGCCTGCTCTTCCACCACGGCCTTAGCGCGCTCGCCGAGATACCCGGAGAGGCTGCCGTCCTCCTCGCGCCCGAAGGAGCCGAAGGGGCTGTCTTCCACACCGGCGTCCAGGCCGCAGAGCTCCAGGGCCTTGGTGTTGCACCACCCGCCGTGGAGGTCGCTGTCGTTCACGAAGACCGGGCGGTCCGGGAAGTAGCGGTCCAGGCTGTGGCGGCTTGGGGGCTTGGGGTCGTCCCATGCCAGGTAGCAGAAGCCCCAGGCCCGCAGCCACTCATCGTCGGCATACTCGTCGCGGTGCTCCTCGAACCACTCGGCCAGCCGCGCCGCCGCCTCCTCCTCGCTCCTGGCCCCCGTGAGGAAGCACTCGCGCTCGGAGGTGCAGCCCATGAGCAGGTGCATATGGGAGTCGTGGAGCCCCGCGGTGATCAGCCGGTCGCCGCAGTCGCGCACATCGGTGCCCTCGCCGGCTAGGGCCAGCACCTCGTCGGCGGTACCCACCCGCAGGATGCGGTTGCCGTCGAGGGCCACGCCGCCGGAGACCATGCCGCGACCGGCCCCCGTGAAGACGTTGGTGCTCAGAAACACTCGGGTAGCCTTGCTCATCCTTGCTCCCTCCATCCTGCCCGGNACGGTGCCGTGGCGTTTGATGGGTCGAAAGTAAGGTTTTATGCAGCTACCGGTAAATCACCTTGGGACGTGATTTCCGCTGGTCGTAGCGGTGTCACCCCTCCAGGGTGATGTCACCCTGAAAGGAGTGAGGGGACTCTGGCGAGGCAACGGAGGAGCTTTTCTCGGCAAGGTCGATCAGCTCCTGCTGGCTGTGGCAACCCAGCTTGGCGTAGATGTGGCGCACATGGGTCTTGACCGTGTTGCGGGNGATCACCAAGGCTTCCTCCATGCGCGCCGTGCCGTAGCCCTTGACCAGGAGCCCCAGCACCTCNCTCNNGCGCGGGGNGANGCCGTACTCCTCGGCCAGGGCGGCGCAGGCGCCCCGGAGGTCCACCGCCGGCGCCGGGACCACGACGGGGACGGGGACGCCGTCGGGCGCCGGGTCCTCGATCTCTGCCACGGCGCGGTTGAGGGAGAACCCGCGCTGGGCCAGGACGATGAAGGCCACGAAGGCGCAGGCGATGGTCACGGTGNGGANGTAGGCGGCGTTCTCGCTGAAGGTGGCCACGAGCTGCACGCCCCCGTGGACCTCGCTGCCCAAGAGGATGCCCAGGAGCGAGGCGGCGTTGGCCAGGGCCACCAGGGCGATGCCGCCGCTCCGGCTGCGGGCGGCCATGCCGGCGTAGAGAACGACCTCCACGTAATAGACGAGAAGCGCCCCGGCCTTGAGGGCCGCGGCTTGGAGACCGGCGAACGACCCCACGCCGGGGTGCGAGACGAACATGCCGAAGAGCACGATGATGCCGGCCACCTTGTAGACCAGGTCCAGGTCCTGGCTGCGCCAGGTCGCCGCCACCCATACCAGGGCGAAGACGGCCATGACCACGAGGAAGAGCGGCATGGTGGCATGCGCGTCGTAGCCCAACGAGTAGCCGAAGGCGCTCATGAGCACCACGATGCTCACAAAGAGCAGGTTGGTGAGGGAGGGCAGCACCCCGGGACGGGTGACGGAGACGTCGGCCAGGGGCGGCGCCGCGGCGGCGGCGGCCAGACGCCGCCGGGTGGAGGGGGCGGCCACGACCACCGCCACGGGGCCGGCGAGCCCGTAACAGGCCAGGGGCACGGCCAAGGGGAGGTACTGCATGAGGGCCGTGCCGCCGTAGGCCACCANCGCCGCAACGCCGGCATGGGCGCAGATGGCCCGAAGCCGCAGCTCCCCCAGGGTCAGGCAGGCGACCACGAGGGCCCACTCGAAGCCCACGTCCACAAGGACGCTCCCCAGATAGTAGAGGGGGCCCGGGGCGCCCACGGACTCCAGGGCCACAAAGGCGCCGGCAAGGCTGCAGGTGACGGCGCAACCGTTGAACCAGTCGTTGTCCAGGACGTCGGGGCGCCGCGACGCCAACAGGCCGATAAGGGCCAGAAAGCCGATGCCGCCCACCGTCGTCACCTCGAACATGAGGGGATGCAGGCCGTTGCTTACGGGAAGGACGAAATCGTCCAGCACGAAGGTGTAGAGAAACACCATGAGGGCGCAGAGGAAGGCTCTTTTGTCCCAAGTCGGTGCAGGGTCCGCGCTGGTGACCTTGCCGTGGGGCATCGTCTTACCTCCAAGTGTCCGAAACGCAATGGGCTGTCGGGTAGAGCGGGGCGCACCCCGCCCCGGCGTCCCCCTCGGCCGACCTACGGCCCGGGAAGACGATAGGTGGCCGGGTCGCATGACGCGGCCCGGCCACCTCAAGACCTGGGACTCCGTCGGCTACGCGCTACTTGGTGCCGAAGATGCGGTCCCCGGCGTCGCCGAGGCCCGGCAGGATGTAGGCGTGGTCGTTGAGCTCGCGGTCGATGGCGCAGGTGTAGATACGCACGTCAGGATCGTGCTCGAGCACGGCGGCCAGGCCCTCGGGNGCCGAGACCAGGACGAGCAGGCGCACGTCGGAGACGCCGGCACGACGGAGGTAGTCGATGGCGGCATTGGCCGAGCCGCCCGTGGCCAGCATGGGGTCCACGAGAAGGCAGGTGCGGTTCTCCACATCGGCGGGCAGCTTGCAGTAGTACTCGTGGGGCTCGTGGGTCTCGGGGTCGCGGTACATGCCCACGTGGCCCACGCGGGCGGAGGGCACGAGCTCGAGCAGGCCGTCCACCATGCCCAGGCCGGCGCGCAGGATCGGCACGATGGCCACCTTCTTGCCCGAGAGCTCCATGCAGGTGCACCGCTCGAGCGGGGTCTCGACGACGACCTCCTCAAGCGGGAAGTCGCGGGTGGCCTCGTAGCCCTCGAACAGGGCGAGCTCGCGGACGAGCTCGCGGAACTGCTTGGTGCTCGTGTCCTTGTCGCGCAGGATGGCCACCTTGTGCTGTACCAGGGGATGGTCGACCAGGGTGACGCGGCTCTCGTCGTACTGCNCCGTCATCTTCTGNCGTCCTTTCTCTCGCNCGCCGGTCTTCGGGCTCAGCGCTCGTCCTCTCGCATCATCTTCTCGATGCGCGTCGCATGGCGCCCGCCGCNGAATTCCTGGGTGAGGAAGATCCTCACGATCTCGTCGTTGGTGGCGGGGTCCACGAAGCGCCCCGAGAGGCAGATGACGTTGGCGTCGTTGTGCTCCCGGCAGAGCTCGGCGAAACCCGGGGTCTGAATGNCGACGGCACGCACGCCCGGGACCTTGTCGGCCGTCATGGCCATGCCGAGGCCGGTGCCGCAGATCAGCACGCCNCGGTCGTACTCGCCCTCGGCGACCCNCCAGGCNACCTTGTGCGCGAAGTCGGGGTAGTCGACACGGTCGTCGGTGGTGGGGCCGAGGTCGACGGCCTCGTGGCCCAGGGACTGGATATGGTTCACGACCTGCGATTTCTGGCAAAAGCCGGCGTGGTCTCACGCAACGGCTACACGCATGGGTCCTCCTCGGGAGTCGGGTACACGCCCCTCCCAGTCTAGTGGTTTGGACGCCGTTGGGGACCCCCGGCGGCAGACGGCCGGCGGGGCGCTGCGTTAGAAACCGGGGTCTCCGACAAGACCGGGAGCAAGAACCGGAGGGAGATCGCGATCGCCCTCCGGTCGGAACGTTGGAAATCGCGATCCCCAACGGATGGGGCGCCCCGTCCCCGAGGAGAACCGTCCCGAGATCGGGATCCCCGACAACACCCCTAGACCAGACCGCCGGCGACGAGGACGTCGTCCAGCGTGACCGAGCCCTCGCGCAGGATGCGGGGGCTTGCGCCCGTAGCGTCCACGATGGTGGAGGCGGTACCCACAGGGCACGCGCCGCCGTCCACCACGACGTCCGCCTGCGCCACGATGACCCCCTCGAGCTCGTCGAAGCTCGCGGGGCTCGGAGCGCCGTGGGTGTTCGCGCTGGTCATGGCCAGGGGCGCGCCCACGCGGGCGATGACCTCGCGCACGAGCGGGGCGTCCGGGACGCGCAGGGCCACGGTGCCGTCGGCCGCCTTGTACTCGCCGGGCAGCTCGCCGGACGCGCGCACGACGAAGGTGAGGGCCCCGGGCCAGAGCTCCCGGGCGGCCCGGGACGCCCACCCGGGGACGCCCTCGCCGTAGACCTCGAGGTCCTCGGAGCTGCCGATGAGCAGCGGGAGCGTCTGCGAGCGGTCGCGCCCCTTGATGGCGAACACGCGCCCGTGGCCGGGGTTGCCCGCCACAGCCAGGGCACCGATCCCGTACACGGAGTCCGTGGGAAGCACCGCCACGCCGCGGCCGGGGCCGAGCACCCCCGCGAGCCTCTCGAGGACCTCCCCGGGCACCGGGCGCCCCCCAGCGACCCTCACCGTGTTCCCAGGTTCGCTCATGACCCCTCCTCCAAACGGCCCTTGATGGGCTTTCCCAGCTCGCGGGACAGCTGCGGGAGCAGCTCGCCCATGGTCTTTCCCACCGTCTTCTTCTTGAGCTGGCACTCCCACACCACGTGGACCGTCCAGCCGTCCGCCTCCAGCGTCTCTATGTTCCGGCGGTCACGCTCCACGTTGCGGCGGAACTTCTCGGCCCAGAACTCGGCGTGGGTGGCCGGCGTGGACGGGTGGCAGTGGGGGCAGCGGTGCCAGAAGCAGCCGTTGACCATGACGGCCACGCGCTTGCCGGGCCAGGCGACGTCGGGCCTGCCGGCCACGTGCCAGTGGAGGCGGTAGCCGNTGAGGCCGGCCTCGCGGAGATGAGCGCGCACGAGCAGCTCGGGTTTGGTGTTCTTGCCCCGGTTGCCCTGCATGGAATGGCGGACGGCCTCGCTCGAGGCCGGCGGGATGCCCGAGGCCACGGNCGTCAGCCCTCCCGCACGGCCACGAGCACCCGCGGCCTTCCGGCGAGGTCGTCGTGCGCCTCCACGGNGGCCCAGCCGCCCTGGGCGCGCANGAGGGCGCAGGCGTCGTCGAGGGACTCCTCAAAGAGCTCGACGCAGAGCATACCGCCGGGGGCCAGCCACGCGGGGGCGCCCTCCAGGAGCCGGCGGAANATGTCGNNCCCGTCGGGGCCGCCGTCGAGNGCGAGGCCCGGCTCGAAGCCCACCACCTCGTCGGGCAGCGTGGGCACCACGGCGCTGGGGATGTAGGGTGGGTTTGAGACGACGACGTCCAGGGTNCCCATGAGCTCCTCGGGAAGGGCCCCGTAGAGGTCGCCCTCGGCCACGGCAACGCGGTCCCCGAGCCCCAAGGCGTCGCGGTTGCGCACCGTCAGGGCCACGGCGGCCGGCGAGAGGTCGCCCGCCCAGACGGCGCTGGCCTCGGTCTCGCCGGCGATGGAGAGCGCGATGCAACCGGTGCCGCAGCAGATGTCGGCCACGCGGACCCAGGAGTCCGGCACCGTGGCTGGGTCCGGGCCAGCGGGGGCGCCCTCGGTGTGTGCGGGGTCGCCCTCGGGGCCGTCGCCGGTCTCAGGGACATCGCCGGCGTCGGGGGCGTCCTTCTCAGGAGAGGTCTCCTCGGGCTCGGGCTCGGGTTCCGGCTCGGGCCTGCGGGCACGGGCGGCCGCGACGCCCTCCAGGGCGGCGTCCACCAGCACCTCGGTCTCGGGNCGGGGGATGAGCACGCCGCGCTCGCAGTGGATCACGATGTGGCGGAAGGGCATCTCCCCGGTGACGTACTGGAGCGGCTCGCCCGCACGGCGGCGCTGGATGGCCGCCCGCATGGCGGCGAGCTCAGCCGGCTCCAGCGGTTGGTCGTAGTCCAAGTAGAGCTGCACCCGCGACTTGCCCGTCACGGCCGAGAGCAGCCACTCCGCCGAGAGGCGCGGGTGCTCGTCGCCGTGGCGCTCGAGGTCGCCCCGGGTCCAGTCGATGACCCGCTTGATGGTCCACGCGTTGCTTTCCATAGCCGCCAATCGCCGCCGTACGNTGCCCGTACATGATAGCGCGGGAGGGCCTCCTCACAGGAAAGGGGGCGCCCCGCCTGCGCGGGACACCCCCCTGGAAGAAACCGGGAAGGAGCGGTCACACGGCCTCGGCCAGACGGGCGGCGCGGTCGGCCGCGGCCAGGGCCTCGATGACACTCTCGAGGGTGTCCCCCAAAAGCACGCCGTTGTAGGTGCCGTTGAAGCCGATGCGGTGGTCGGTCACGCGGTCCTGCGGCTGGTTGTAGGTGCGGATCTTCTCGGAGCGGTTGCCGTGACCGATCTGGCTCTGGCGCTCGGCGCCGAGCTCGGCCTGCTGGCGCTCGAGCTCCATCTCGTAGAGGCGGGCGCGCAGCATCTGCATGCAGACCTCGCGGTTCTGGATCTGCGAGCGCTGGTCCTGGGACTGCACCACGGTGTTGGTGGGCAGGTGGGTGATGCGCACCGCCGAGTAGGTGGTGTTGACGCACTGGCCACCGGGGCCGCTCGCGCAATAGGTGTCGATGCGGAGGTCGCCGGGGTCGATCTGGATGTCGATCTCGTCGGCNTCGGGCAGCACGGCCACGGTGGCCGTGGAGGTCTGGATGCGGCCCTGGCTCTCGGTCTTGGGGATGCGCTGCACGCGGTGCACGCCGCTCTCGAACTTCATGACCGAGTAGACCTTGTCGCCCGAGACCTTGAACTCGATGGTCTTGAAGCCGCCGGCCTCGGAGGGGCTGCTCGACAGAACCTCGATCTTCCAGCCGCGGGCCTCGCAGAAGCGCTCGTACATCTTGAAGAGGTCGCCGGCGAAGATGNCCGCCTCGTCGCCGCCCACGCCGGCGCGGATCTCGACGATGGTGTCCTTCTCGTCGTTGGGGTCGCCCGGGATGAGCATGACCTTGATCTCCTCCTCGANGCCGNGGAGGTTGGCCTCGTTCTCNGCGATGTCGGCCTGCAGCAGCTCGCGGGTCTCGGCGTCGGACTCCTCGTGGAGGAGCTCCTTGGCGGCCTCGATGTCGTCGAGGGCCGACAGGTAGGCCTGGGCCTTCTCGGCGAGCTCGGCCTGGCTGGCGTGCTCCTTGGCCAGGCGCGCGTATTCCTTCTGGTCGTTGTAGACGGCGGGGTCGCTGAGCTTGCGCTCGAGCTCCCGGTAGGCCTCGAGCAGGGCGATGAGGCGGTCACGCATGGGTTACTCCAAAGTGTCGCATTGGCGCCGCGTCCTGGGGCGCCGACTTAGCCTTCTGATAATACCACCCGGGCACGGGGGTTATCCAAGCGGCCGCCACGCCGTGCAGGGCCTGCGGAGAAGGGCCTCCCCGCCGCGACGGGCGCGTGAGGGGGCGCCCCATCCGGGGTAAAGTCCTTATCGTTGCAAAAAACAGGGACACGGGGCCGTGCCGCGCCCCGCACGTCCGACGAGGAGGACCCATGGCCATCGAGATCAACAAGCCTGCGCCGCTCAAGATCGGCGACCGCTACCACTACACGCTCTCCAGCTACGACCCGGTCACCATCACCCTGACCGTCCCCACCGTCACCGACACCGACATCNAGTTCGCCANCGAGTCGATCGCCCGCGAGCACGGCGCCACCGGCGCCGACGTCGACGACGCTTGGGTGGCCGCCAACCTCGAGGGCCTCTCCACGCTCGACGACCTCAAGAAGGCCCTGCACTCGCAGCTCGAGCACATGAACTCCCACTACGCCGAGGAGTCCAAGGCCCCGCTCTGCGCCGGCGAGCTGGCCAAGCGCCTCAACCAGCAGGTCCCCATGGACGAGATCGCCCGCTACCGCGAGCAGCTCCAGCAGGCCATGCGCTACGACGCCATGCAGCAGGGTGTCGACCCCGACCAGTACTTCGCCCAGATGGGCATCGACCAGATGGCCCTCGACGCCATGTTCGACGACCGTGCCGNCCAGACCGCCGGCGAGCAGGCCGCCCTCTCCGCCTACGCCGCCGAGAAGAAGCTCAAGGTCGCCGACGAGGAGATCGCCGGCCTCCTGGGGCTGTCGGCCGCCGACGGCGAGAAGGTCATCGAGCAGGCCCGCGGCATGGGCCAGCTGGAGGACCTGCGCGTCAACGCCCTCAACATGAAGGCCGCCAACGTGGTGGCGAGCGAGTGCACCTGCACCTACGCCCACGAGACGCCGGCCGAGGCCGAGGCCCGCTCCGAGCAGTACCAGGCCATGCTCGAGATGATGCGCGCCCAGGACGCCGCCCGGGCCGAGGGCGCCAAGGACGACGCCGACGACAAGGGCGAGGGCCCGGACCTCAAGCTCGTCTAGCGGGGCGATCCGGAGCACCGGACGTCGGACGGCCTCGGCGCGGGAGCGTCGGGGCCGCTTTTTTGCGCCTTACGCAGGCGTCACCGAGGTGTAAGGGGCATCGATGGATGGCGGGGCGGCCGCCGGCCATCATGGGGACACGGTCCCACCACCCGAAGGAGGTCCCCATGAGACGAGTGATCGTAGGCATCGCCGCGGCCTGCGCCGTGGGCTTTCTCGCCACGCGCGTCGTCAAGGCCGTCCTGGCCTGACCGGCGGCGACGAGGCCATGGCCCAGGCTCGGCGACTCGGCCCGGGCCATGGAAAAGGCGGGGCACCGGAGNGNATCCGCTGCCCCGCCTTTGTGCGGGTTGCCTGTGGGCCGTGCGCTACTCGGCGTCGGTGGCGACGGCCTCGTCGACGACCTCGGCGGCAGCCTCGGCCACGGCGGCCTCGGCGTCGGCATCGTCGGCGGCAGCAGCGGCAGCGGCCTGCTCGGCGGCCTCCTTGGCAGCCTTGGCCTCGGCCTTCTTGGCGTACTCAGCGGCACGGGCGGCCTTNGCGGCAGCCTTGGCCTCGGCCTTGGCGGCGCGGGCGGCGCGCTCCTCGGCCTCCTTCTGGGCGTGGGCGGCCTTCTTGGCGGCCTCCTTCTCCAGCTGGNCCTGGGCGGCGCCGCCGAACTTGTCGGCGAAGCGCTGGACGCGTCCGCCGGTGTCGACGAGCTTCTGGGTGCCGGTGTAGAAGGGGTGGCACTTGTCGCACAGGTCGAGGGTCATCTCGGGGACCGTGGCGCGGGTGGTCCAGGTGTTGCCGCAGGAGCAGCGGACCGTGCACTCCATGTACTCAGGATGGATGTTGTTCTTCATGGCAGGACTCCTCATGTTGTGCCAAGGTTTCCGACCCTGGCGATGGGGGTGCCCTGGTTTCCGACCAGGGCGATACAGCCTTTGCATGATAGCAACGGCCACCGGGAGCTGCAAGGAGCGTCCCGTGGGTCTATGGAGGGNCTANGGGCAGGCGNGGGCGACACCGGCGCCGTCAGACCTGCGCNAGCCAGATGCGGTGGATGCCGCGCAGGGTGAGGTCGGGGTCCACGGCGGTGAAGCAGTCCGTGGCCTCGGAGACGGTGCGGGCCAGGCCACCGGTGGCCACCACGGGGCACTCCCCCACCCCGAGCTCGGCCTTGATGCGGGCCACNAGCCCCNCGGCCATGGCGGCCGCGCCGATCACGATACCGCTCTGGAGGGCCTGCTCTGAATCGCGGCCCACCACCCGAGGCGGCATGGCGATGGGGGTGCTCGACAGCTTGGACGCCCGGTCGAACAGCGCCTGGGCGCCGAGCATGACGCCCGGGGCGATGACGCCGCCCACGAACGAGCCGTCGGGCGCCACGACGTCGATGTTGGTGGCCGTGCCAAAATCCACCACGATGGCCGGGGCGCCGTAGCGCTCCTTGGCCTCCACGGCGTTGGCGATGCGGTCGGCACCCACCTGGGACGGGTAGGCCAGCGCCACCTCGATGGGGCACGGCCCCTGGGCGCCCACCATGAGCGGGTCCTTNCCCAGGCGCATGAGGCAGACGTGCCAGGCCCGCNGCAGGGCGGGGACCACGGAGGCCACGGCCACGGCGTCCACCGAGTCCATGGAGAAGCCCTGGCCGGCGAGAAGGCCCGTGAGGCGCACGGCGAGCTNGTCGGCGGTGTCGAGCTTGTCNGTCTTGNNGCGCCAGTGGCACGCGACGNAACCGGCCTCGTCTATGAGGCCGAAGGTGGTCTGGGTGTTGCCCACATCGACGGAGAGGAACATGGCGGGTCCTTTGCTTGGGACGGGGTCGCGGGTCGACCTTTCCATGCTACCCATGGCGGGGCGCGGGGACGCAGAGACGGGACCCTGGCGAAGGAGACATCGGATGGCGGGCCCGGCGGCGGCTTGTCAGGTGCTCGGTGAGCGGTCTTGGGAGTCTCAGTGAGCGGTTCAGGCACTCACGGAGCCTTCGGTGAGTGGAATTATGCTCACCGAAGCACCTCAAGGCGCTCACTGAGAGCCCTGACCGAAGACCGTGTCCGAGAGCCTGTGCAACTCACCACAGCGTGCGCACGCGAAACAGCTCGTCATAGAGCCTGCGGCGCCTCCTCTCCATGGCCTCCGGGAGCGGGGGCGGCTCGCGGCCTTCCACCTTGGCGGCGACGGCCTCGGCGGCCGCGACGAGCGAGCCGTAATCCCCTGCCACGGACGCGGTCACCGGCATCACCTCGATTCCGGACGCCTGCAGGGCCAGCTGGCGGCCCTTGTCGCGGAGCACCTCGTCGGCACCCAGGTGATGGGCGCTCGAGTCGTACTCCACATCGAGCNACGCCGCAGGAAAGAATAGGTCCGGCATGGCCTTGGACGCGCCGGCGACCNTGCGGCCCCTCGCCGAGAGACCCACCGGCCCGTTGAGCTCCAGCNGCCCGAGGCCCATGCCGCCNAACCTGCGCGGGAGCGAGAGGAAGAGCGCGAGCGCGGACTCCCGGGGCGACCGGGACCTGGGCAGGCCGTGGGCAAGGGCGAGACGGACCGATGAGATTCCGGGCNCACGCCCCTCGACGGCCCCCNCGACCTCCTCGACGGACTCAGGCGACGCCAACGGGTACGGCCTGCCCGCGATGCCGCCCTCCGCGTCCTCGCGCGAGTCGAAGCGCCCCCAGAACTCCATGGCAAGCAGTGCGAGCTCCCATCTCGGCAGCTCCGCGGCGCGAATCATCAGATGGAGCTCCGGAGACACCACGTGATGGCCCGCGCCGGGCCCCTCTTCCACCCGGCAGAGCGTGCCAGGCGGAAGGGAGGCAGACCAAAGGCGGGTCGAGGCACCTTTGACCCCGTGGCGACGCTCCCTGCGTCCCACAAGGCACCGGACCGCTGTCGGGGCCTGCGGAAAGGCGCCCCTCAGGCTCGCGAACTCGCGGTCCTCCCTGACCTGGGCCACATCTTGGGCCGAGACCCCCGCGGCACGGAGAAGCCCCGCGCACTCGGCGCCATCGGCCACTCGCACAAGGGAGGCGNGGGACAGGTAGACGAGCCTTGCGTAGAGACCGCAGAGAATCATGAATCCCCTCCCCTCTTGGGGGAGAGCCTACGGGAGCCGCGGCGAGGCGTCGTCGCAAGATGAGGTATAGGTTGCCTAATACCCGACTCATCTCGTCTGACATGATTCTGACAACGGACCAACGGCATCTGGGCGGCGGTGAGCGCGGTCGTCCGGGGCCGCGAGGCAGGCCCGGGACACGCGGGGTTCACGGGTTGATGCAGGCGAGCTCCTTTTTGATGCACCGCCAGGGATTGTCGACAACTGACTTCATTGATTATGTAGTTTTGAACAACG
>NZ_CAJMXC010000021.1:0-27206 GCF_905219715.1 Olsenella sp. CU969 | reverse complement strand
CCCAGCCGGTGGACATGACGCCCATCGACCCCGCCCCCGACGAGTACACCGCCTTCGTGCGCGATTATGTGGGCCGCAACCTGGCCGAATGCGGCTACGGGTCACTGGCGGGCAAGCTGACCGACGCCTACGGCCCCGGCTACGTCACGCTTGTGCCCGCGAGCGACGACGGCTCCTACATCGACGCCTCGGTAAAGGAGTCGCTCGCCCAGTACGTGGTGGTCTCCCAGGACGTGGCGCCCAACACGCAGTTCACCATGGAGCCCACCACGGCCACCAACGGCGAGGTCTACGACCTCATCAGCTCCCAGTCCCTCGAGACCGTGAGCCTGTCGGTGCGCCGCCTGGAGCAGTGAGCGCCTGAAGACACCGGTGGCCCNGTCGCGAACCGTCNCGACCGGGCCACCTTTCTCGGCGACTTTTCCCGCCCGTCTTAGGCGCGGCCGGTGGAGCCGAGGTTGTCCATGTGGGACTTCACGATGGCGCAGATGTTGGCCATGCCGTCNACGGCCGGCTTCTTGGGGTCGAAGACGTCGGGGTTCTTGCCCATGTAGTCCATGAAGCCCTTCATGTACACCTGGCGCAGCTCGGTGGCGTAGTTCACCTTGCACACGCCGTTGCGGATGGCCTCGGCAACCTGGTCGTCGGGCACGCCGGAGGTGCCGTGGAGCACCAGCGGCACGTCCACGCGCTCGCGGATGGCCCTGAGGATGTCCTGCTCGATGTGGGGCGTGCCGTGGTAGACGCCGTGGGCCGTGCCCACGCCCACGGCCAGGGAGGTGCAGCCNGTGCGGCGCACGAACTCCTCGGCCTCGTCGGGGTCGGTGAAGGGGTTGCCCTGGCCGGCGTCGGGGCCGTCGTCCTCCTTGCCGCCCACCTTGCCGAGCTCGGCCTCCACGGGGNTGCCGATGGAGGCGCCCACGCGGGCCNCGGNCTCGNNCTTGCGGANGTTGTCCTNGAAGGTGTCGTGGCTGCCGTCGATCATGACGGAGGTGTAGCCGGCGTGCATGGCGTTCATGCAGAGGTCGAAGTCGCTGCCGTGGTCCAGGTGCAGGGCCACGGGCACGTCGGCGTTCTCGGCGGCGGCGTAGACGAGGCCCACGAAGTAGTCGAGGCCGGCGTACTTTACGGTGCTGGGGGTGGTCTGCATGATCACGGGGGAGTTCTGCTCCTCGGCGGCCTTGATCACGGCCATGACGAACTCGAGGCTCTCCACGTTGAAGGCGCCCACGGCGTAGTGGTTCTCCTGGGCGTCGAGCAGCATCTCACGGGTGGTGACGAGCATGGCGGTTCCTTTCCGGTGCAGGGTGTCTGTCTTGTCTCGGCGGGTGGCCCGCCGTCGTTCTGTCACTCGCCGTCGGCGATCCGTTCGACGACGGTCCGGCCGCGGAGCTCCTCGGCCACGGCGGGGTCGAAGTTGCCGGTGGCGGGGGAGAGGCAGTTGGCCGTGGCGGCGGCCATGGCGAACTCGAGGGCCTGGGCCGCCCCCATGGAGCGCTCCATGGCCACGGCGAAGGCGCCCACGAGGGTGTCGCCGGAGCCGACGGGGTTCACGACGTCGATGCTGGGCGCGATGCCGCGGAAGGTGCCCTCGGGACAGGCCATGACGGCGCCGTCGGCGCCCAGGCTCACCACGACGAACTCGATGCCGGTGCCGTGGAGGGCGCGGGCGGCGGCCACCACCTGGGACAGGTCGTCGCAGGGACGGCCCGTGAGCTGGGCGAGCTCGTCGGCGTTGGGCTTGACCATGGTGGGCAGCGCGCGGACGCCCTCCTCGAGGAGGAGGCCCGAGGTGTCGAGGATGACGGGCCTGTCCTCGGCCTTCACGGCCGAGACGATGCGGGCGCAGGCATTGGCGCCGAGCCCGGCCGGCACCGAGCCGTCGACGGTGACCACGGCCGCCTTGCGGGCGAGGCGGCGCACCCTCACGAGAAGCTCCTCGAACTCCGTCTCGGTGACGNGGCGGCCGGGCTCCAGGAACTCGGTGGAGGTGCCGCTCGGGTCGAGGGCGTTGATGCAGGAGCGGGTCTCGCCGGCCACCTCCACGAAGTCGTGGGGCACGCCGTCGCGGTCGAGGAGGTCGCGCAGCAGGGCGCCCGCGTGACCGCCGGCGAACCCGCTGGCCACGACGGACGAGCCGCAGGCGGCGACGGCGCGGGCGGCGTTGAGCCCCTTGCCGCCGGCCACGTCGATGACCTCGGTCACGCGCTGGACCTCGCCCACGGCCACGGGCGCCGCGATGCGGTAGGCCTTGTCGATGGACGCGTTGGGTGTGACGGTGACGATCATGGGCTTCCTCCCGGTGCCTTGGGGGCCACGGCCTCTGTGCCTGTCGGCTGGAATGTACCGCGGCCCTGGGCGGGGGAGCCGGCGGCGCGCGGGGGCCGCGTCGCAACCAAACGAAACGCACCGGGGTTTCAGGGCCAGCAAAGCTTGGGTGGGTGCGGTCGTCTGCTTGCTTAGGAAGCAAAAAGCAAGTCGATTTCTTGCTAAAATGCAAGGCAAGGAAAGGAAAACGTCCACAGAACCTGCGCAAAGGAAAGAACCATGGCCCACCAGGAGTCGCAGCACGGCCGTTCGTTCGGAGAGGAGCGCCGTGCCGCCATCATGGAGCTGCTCGACCGCGAGGCCTCGGTCCAGGTGGCCGACCTCGCCGCGCTCTTCGGCGTGTCGCGGGTGACCGTGCGCTCCGACCTCGACGAGCTCGAGGCGGCCGGCCGGCTGCGCCGCACCCACGGCGGCGCCGTCTCGCTNTCCCGGGCGCTCACGGTCTCCATCCAGGACCGCAGGGTCAACGTGAACGTGGAGGCCAAGCGCGCCGTGGGCCGNGCCGNNGCCGACATGGTGGCCGACGGNGACTCCGTGCTGGTGGACTCGGGCACCACGGCCCTCGAGCTCGTGCGCGCCCTGGGCGGCCACAGCGACGTTACGGTGGTGACCTGCGACTTCACCGTGGCCGACCTCATCGACCGCTCCATGCCTTCCGTCGACGCCATCCTCCTGGGCGGCGAGCTCCGCAAGGGTCACCGCTACACCTACGGGCCCATGACCGNGCAGGCCCTGGCGTCGCTCCTCCCTCAGATATCGTTCGTGTGCCCCACGAGCTATGTGCCCGGTCGCGGCCTCATGACCAACTACGCGCCCATGGCCCAGATCAAGCGGGCCATGATGGCGTGCGCCGCGCAGACCGTGGTGCTCATGGATGCCACCAAGGTGGACGCCCCAGGCCTCCTGCTGGTGGACACGCTGGTCGGGGTGGACGCCGTCGTCATGGACCGCGACCCCGACGGGTTGGTGGCGGCCGACCTCGCGGAGCAGGCCCCGGGCGCGCGGCTGGTCCTCACCGGCGAGGTCTGACCNCCTGTCCCATCACTCGGACACTTTTGTCCCACCATAAACCCGACAACCTTCGTCGCCCTGGTTGGGCACTTCGGGTGTCTGCGCGGTGTCGTTCGCACAGCAAAGCCGCACAGTGGGGGGGACGAGCCGCAAGGNGGTCTTACTGNGNGTTCGCCAAGCCCCTCTCGACGCAAGAGGTCTNTGGCGAACGGTTTTCGGGGAACAAGGACCCCTTATCGAACGGCCTGCCGCACAGCAAGGGCACCTTGCGTCGAGAGAGGCTTACTGAGCGGCCTTGGCGTGCGGGCCTGGGGCGCCGCCTACCATTGCCGGCCGGATGGGCGGGCCGGGCGCCCCTGTTGCGCGACCCAGTCTCTCTTCAACGGACAGACGGTAGGTTTTGGACGGCGAACGGGCGCCGCTTTGTTCGTCGGGCATCGAAAACGAACACTGAATTTAATGTTAATAATATACTACCTGTATATAGAGCTGTTCTATTAATCTGATTGCGTGTTAGAAAAATGTCCCCAATAAACATTGATTCCAGATACTGGACGGCCGAGGTCGGCGAACCTAGACTCCTCGGTAAAGACAAACAAAATCGAACGAANACAAACNCCCNTCGAGCCGACCCATGACGCCGCAAGGAGGACCTATGAGTGCAGGTCAGTGCGACCTCTTCTCCCCAGACACCGTCTACCTGCCTGCCTCGGGTCCCCNCGAGGGCGTCCTCAAGGAGGTTTCCGCCGACCTGCTCTCCAAGGGCCTCGTCACCGAGGGCTTCCTTCCCAACCTCCTTGAGCGTGAGCGCGCCTACCCCACGGGCATGGACCTCTCCGTTGTTGACCCGGGCCTCCCCAACTTCGCGGCGCCCCATACCGAGTGCGAGTTCGTGCGCGAGACGCGCCTCGTGCCGGTGCGCCTGGCAAGGCCCGTGCCGTGGGGGGATATGCTCGACCCTTCCCACGAGGTCGAGGTGTCGTTCCTCTTCATGATCCTCAACAAGGACATGGAGGCGCAGACAGGCATCCTCGCCCGCGTGATGGATTTCGTCAACGGTCTCGGCCCCCAAGGGCTGAGAGACTTCTTCTCCCTGAGCGACCCGGCAGAGATCAACGCCTTCCTGACCGAGAGGTTCCCACCGTCGGCCGGGTGATCCCCTGCTGCATCGCCGCACCACCCGCAAGCCGCACCACCTGCGGTGACGGATTCCTGTTCGGCGGTCTCCTCGTTTGCCAGCAAAACGGGCCGCAGCATGCGGCCCCGAAGAAAGGAAATATGACCATGATCAAGATTCTTGCCGCCTGCGGCGCCGGGGTGAACTCCAGCCACCAGATCAAGGACGCCCTTGAGTCCGAGCTCGGGAAGCGTGGCTACGACGTCTCCTGCGACGCCGTGATGATCAAGGACATCACGGCGTCCATGCTCGATAACTACGACATCTTCGCCCAGATCGCCAAGACGGACTTCGGCTTCCCCGTGACCATCCCTGTCGTCGACGCCGGCCCCGTCCTCTACCGCATGCCGGCCATGGCGGCGCCCGTCTACGCCTCCNTCGAGGCCGTCNTCAAGGAGAAGGGCCTCAAGTAGGCAAGGACGCCCGCCAGCTCGGAAGAGAGGAGTTCGGCCCGTGGATGCCATCATCGGTTTCGCCAACGCCGTCTTCACGCCCATCATCGACCTGGGTGCCGCCCCGGTCATGACCATCGTCCTCACCATCATCGCCCTCTGCTTCAAGGTGAGGTTCGCCGACGCCCTCATGGGCGGAATCAAGTTGGGTGTCGCCATCACCGGTATCGGTGCAATTATCAATATTCTCACCACATCGTTCGCCGGGCCGATGAACGCCTTCGTGCAGTCCACGGGTCTGCAGCTCACCATCACCGATGTGGGCTGGGCCCCGCTCGCCACGATCACATGGGCGAGCCCTTACACGCTCTATTACCTGCTCGTCGTGGTCCTGCTCGATGTGGTGANGATCGTGTTCAACCGGACCAACACCATCGACGTGGACGTCTTCGACATCTGGCACCTGGCCTTTGTGGGCCTCGCCTGCATGTTCTTCGGGCAGGCGGCCGGTGTCTCCGGGCCCCTCATGCTCGTGGTCTCCACGGTCCTCGTGCTTTTCATCGGCGCCCTCAAGATCGTCAACTCCGACCTCATGAAGCCCACCTTCAACGACTTGCTCGACGTGCCCGACACCAACCCCATGACCACCACGCACATGAACTACATGATGAACCCGGTGAACATGGTGTTCGACAAGTTCTTCGACCGCTTCCTGCCGTGGCTCGACAAGTACGACTTCGACGCCGCCAANCTCAACTCCAAGATTGGCTTCTGGGGTTCCAAGTTCGCCATCGGCATCTATCTCGGCGTGTTCGTGGGTCTGCTGGGGCATCAGGACGCTAAGCAGATATGCACCCTCGCCTTCACGGGCGGCGTGTGCCTCGAGCTCTTCTCCATGGTGGGCGCCTGGTTCATCGAGGCCATCGAGCCCCTCTCCCAGGGCATCGCCAACTTCGCCACCANCAACAAGCACCTCCAGGGACGCACCCTCAACGTCCNCCTCGNCTNGCCCTTCATCGNCGGTCGNGCCGAGATCTGGGCGGCCGCTAACGTGCTCGCCCCGATCATGCTCCTCGAGTCGCTTGTTCTGCCCGGCAACGGGCTGCTGCCCCTGGGAGGCATCATCGCCATNGGCATCACGCCGTCCCTGCTGGTGGTGACCCGNGGCNAGATGCTGCGCATGGTCATCATCGGCGCCCTCGTCATGCCGCTCTTCCTCTGGGCTGGGACCCTGGTGGCCCCCTTCGTGACCCAGATCGCCCAACAGGTCGGGGCCTTCCCCGACGGCGTGACGGGCATGATCAGCCAGACCACCATGGAGGGACCTGTTGAGAAGTTCCTCGCCTACCTCATCGGCAACGCCACGTCCGGCGACATCACGTTCGTCCTGGGATCCGTGGTGGGCCTGGTCGCCTACACGCTGCTTTTCATCTGGTACCGCCACGAGATGATCAAGCGCAACTACGAGTACGCCAAGCAGGGGAAGTGCCAGCCCGAGACGCTGCTCACCGGCAAGTACACCGAGGGGCTCAAGGCGGCCGCCGAGAAGGCCGCCGAGGGCCAAGGCGACGCCGACGCGTGATTCGCGATCGGCCCGCGTGCCCTTCCCGTTCCCCTCGGCTGTCCCATCACCCGGACACTTTTGTCCCACCGCCGGTCGAACGGGCGGGGAGACAGGTGGCCGGGTGTTCCTGTCACCGCCCTCCACGGCTTCGCCATAGGTGGGCGACGTCCCATGCATGTGTTTGATTTTGTGCGATAGTGGTTGACCGAACAGAGCAGAACAGATGCGAACATACGACGGGAGNAGGTCCCCCATGCTCAAGTCCGAGCGCCAGGATGCCATCCAGCGCCTGTGCGAGGCCCTGGGAACGGTCACCGTGCGCCAGATAGCGGAGGAGCTCCAGGTCTCCGACATGACCGTCCGCCGCGACCTCGAGGAGATGTCCGGCCAGGACCGCGTGGTGCGCGTCCACGGGGGGGCCCGCCGCGTCACCGGGGAGCGGGGTGCCGCNGTCCCGCGGGAGTACACCCACCGGGAGAAGCGNGCCCTNCACGTGGAGGAGAAGCGCGCCGTGGCCGCCCGCGCCGCCGTGCTCGTGGNGCCAGGCGAGACGGTCTTCCTCTGCGCCGGCACCACCATGGAGCGGCTCGCCCAGGTCCTGCCGGCGGGGCGNCTCCGGGTGGTCACCAACAGCCTCTCGGTCTTCGACCTGCTCCGCGACCGTCCGGACACCGAGCTCTGCCTCGTGGGCGGCATCTACCGCGCGTCCACCGACGCCTTCGTGGGCCCCATGGCCGAGAAATCCCTGGAGCCCCTGGGCATCGATGCCGCGTTCATCGGCTGCAACGGCGTCGTNGACGGCGCCGTGTCCACCTCCAACATGGAGGAGGGGCGCTTCCAGAACGAGGTGCTCGAGCGCTCGGACCGCCGCTACGTGGCCTGCGACTCCTCCAAGGTGGGGCGCCGTGACTTCTACACCTTCTACTCCCTCGCCGACGTGGACGCCCTCGTGACCGACCGCCTCNTCGCCGCCGGGGAGGTCGAGGACCTCTCCGCGTANACGGAGGTTCTCAACTAGTCGTTCCAGGGGCCGGTCCCCTCAGAGAAAGGATGCACCAATGCGTATCGTCATCGGTTCGGACGCCGAGGGCATGGCCCTCAAGGAGATCGTCAAGGCCCACCTCCTGGAGTCGGGCCACGAGGTGGTGGACCACTCCGAGGAGCCCTCGGCCGACCTGGTGGACTCCACGGTGGCCGTGGGCCGCGACCTCCTCGAGCACCCCGAGAGCCTGGGCTTTGCCTTCGACCGCTACGGCGCCGGCAGCTACATGGCCGCCTGCAACATGAAGGGCCTCGTGGCCTGCGAGTGCTCCGACGAGCGCAGCGCCTTCATGACCCGTCAGCACAACAACGCCCGCCTCATCTGCATGGGCGCCGGCATCACCGGCCCCGACGTGGCCCGCGGCATCGTCGACGAGTTCCTGAGCGAGCCCTACGCCGGCGGCCGCCACCAGATCCGCGTGGACATGCTCGACAAGATGGCCTAGGCCACCCCGACCCTTAAGGAGACACCCATGATCATCGCCATCGGATGCGACCACATCGTCACCGACGAGAAGATGGCCATCGCCGACCACCTCAAGGCCGCGGGCCACACCGTCGTCGACTGCNGCACCTACGACCACTCTCGCACCCATTACCCCATCTACGGCAAGAGGGTGGGCGAGCTCGTGGCCTCCGGCGAGGCCGATGCCGGGGTCGTCATGTGCGGCACCGGCGTGGGCATCACCAACGCCGTGAACAAGGTGCCCGGCGCCCGCTGCTGCCTGGTGCGCGACATGGCCCCGGCCGTCTACGCCCGCGAGAACCTCGCCGCCAACGTGGTGGGTTTTGGCGGCAAGATCTGCGGCGAGTTCCTCATCGCCGACATCGTGGACGCGTTCCTCGGCGCCGAGTACCACGCCACCCCCGAGAACGACGCCCTCGTGGCCAAGATCGACGGCGTCTGGCAGGGCGACGCCGAGGCCCAGGCGGCCCCCGACTTCTTCGACGAGTTCATCGTCAAGTGGGACGAGGGCCACTACCACGACTGACGTCGCGTGNCACCGGTGCCTGGCCCATCTGTCACTTCTCCAATTTTATGATTGAAGAAAGCGGCTGTCGGGAGGGGGACTCCCGGCAGCCGCTGCCATGCGTGGGACGGATGTGTCCGGGTGGCGGGACGGCCCGGACCTTAGCGCGCCGGCGGCGCGACGCTCTCCCTCTGGATGAGGGTGCCCGGCATGAGGCAGTGGGCCGGCGTGTCGCCCTGCGGTGCCGCCTCGGCCATGGCGTGCTCGAAGGCCCAGCGGCCCACGGCGCGGTTGTCGAAGCGCAGCGACGTGATGCGGTCGTGGGGCAGGACCGTCGCCAGGGAGTCGTCGACCCCCACCACCGAGACGTCTTCGGGCACGCGCCTCCCGGCGTCGTTGAGAGCATCCACGACGCCCAGGNNCATGGCGTCGTTGGAGGCGTAGATGGCCGTGCACTCGGGGATCGCCGCGAGGTGAGCCCCCGCCTCGTAGCCGCTCATGCCGCTCCAGTCGCCCCGGAGCAGGGGAGGCGGCTCGACGCCCCGGGCGACGAGGGCCTCGCGCCACCCCTGCTCGCGAAGGCGCGACGCGATCGACTCCCCCTTGCCGGCCACATGGAAGACCGTGCGGTGCCCGAGGTCGAGGAGGTGGTCCACGATGGTGTGGGAGCACCCGAGCTGGTCGTTGTCCACGGTGGGGCAGAGGGGGTGCTCGAGGTTGGNGATGATGACCATGGGAAGGCCCGCGAGGGGCTTGAAGTCCAGGAAGTCCNCCACCGGCCGCGTGAGGTTGAAGATCATGCCGTCCACCGGGAGCGCGGAGAGGCGCTCCGCAGCAGAGGTGAGCGTGGCGTGGTNAGTGCAGTCCATCTCGATAAGGGTGAGGGCGCAGCCCGCCTCGGTGGCGGCCCGCGTGATGCCGTCGAGGCGGAACATGTTGCCTGTGGCGGTGATGTTGTTGAACATGGCCAGGCCGACCGTACGGTAGCGCCCCTGCTTCAAGGACCGGCCTGCGAAGCTCGGACGGTACCCGAGGGCTCTCATGGCCTCACGCACCTTTGCGGCCGTCTCGGGCCGCACGGAGTCCGACCCGTTTGCCACGCGGGAGACGGTCTGGGCGGAGACGCCTGCCGCCCGGGCGATGTCGGCGAGGCTCGCGGGGCGGGGCCGTGCCATGNGAACCTCCAAGCGCATGTAGGGACGGGTGCCGGCAGGGGAATGACGACGCAACGGCAAGTGTAGCAGCCGTGGGTCACCATGCGGGACATTCCCTTCAGCTACCGTTTACCGACGAAATGTTAACGCTCACATTGCCAGGGTGGACCGCCCCGAGAGGCCGTGGCGATGCCTGCTAGGTTGGGTTGGTCGCAAAAATGTTAGCGATAACATTATCTGTTGAGAGCCGAGGCCCGCGGGCCTNCGGGAAAGGGGAGCAACCATGAACCGTGAAGAGGTCACCGCCATCGGGTTCGAGATCGTCGCCTACTCCGGTGACGCCCGCACCAAGCTGCTCGAGGCCGTCAAGTGCGCCAAGGCCGGGGATTTCGAGGGCAGCCGCGCCCTCGTCGTCGAGGCCCAGGAGTGCCTCAACGACGCCCACAACGCCCAGACGGCGATGCTCTCGGCCGAGGCCGCCGGCGACCATGGCGACCTCGGTNTCATCATGGTCCACGCGCAGGACCACCTCATGACCACCATGCTGCTCCGCGACATCGTGGACAGTCTCGTCGACATCTACCGCTAAGACCCGTCGGAGGACATCCGTCCAGAGGGAGACNCATGGAAAAGATCATCGCGCTGGTCGAGAAGGGCACGCCCTTCTTCAGCGCCCTCGCCCGCAACAAGTACCTGAAGTCGATCCGCGACGGCTTCATCTCGGCCATGCCGATCATCATCTTCTCGTCCATCTTCCTGCTCGTTGCCGACGTGCCCGCCATCTGGGGCTTCCACTGGCCGGAGGAGATCTACGCGGCCATCATGAAGCCGTACACGTATTCCATGGGCATCTTCGCNCTGGNCGTGGCGGNGACGNCGNNCNAGTCCTTCANCGAGGCGCAGAACCGCTCGCTGCCCAAGAACAATCAGATCAACTTCGTGAGCACCATGATCGCCTCCATCGTCGGCTTCCTGCTGCTCNCCTCCNACAGCATCNCCATCGTCCTCGAGGACGGCATGGCGGTGGCGGGTTTCAACGGGGCCTTCCTTGCGGCAAAGGGCCTGCTCACGGCCTTCGTCTCCGCTTTCGTGGTCGGCGGCATCTACAAGTTCTGCGTGGGTCGNAACATCACCATCAAGATGCCCGAGCAGGTTCCCCCGAACATCTCCCAGACCTTCAAGGACATCATTCCCTTTAGCGCCGCCGTCGTGTTCCTCTGGGTCTTCGACATGGCCTTCCGCGCCGCTTTCGGTGTGAACTTCGCCGNTGCCGTCATCGAGGTCTTCCAACCCGTCTTCACCGCCGCCGACGGCTANCTGGGTCTCGCCCTCATCTACGGCGCCATGTCGCTCTTCTGGTTCGTGGGCGTCCACGGCCCCTCCATCGTCGAGCCGGCCATCTCCGCCGCCCTCCTCGCCGGCATGAGCTCCAACCTCGCCGCGTACCAGGCCGGTGAGCACGCCGCCAGCGTCCTGACCCTGGGCGCCCAGTACTTCGTCGTCTGCCTCGGCGGCACGGGCGCCACCCTCGTGGTCTGCCTCATGTTCGCCTTCCTCGCAAAGTCCAAGGAGCTTCAGGCCGTGGGCCGCGCCAGCTCCATCCCCGTGCTCTTCAACGTCAACGAGCCCTTCCTCTTCGGCGCCCCCATGGTGCTCAACCCCGTGTTCTTCGTGCCCTTCGTGCTCGCCCCGGTCCTCAATGTGTGGCTGCTCAAGATCTTCGTCGACCTGCTCGGCATGAACGGTTTCCTCTACACCCTCCCGTGGACCTGTCCCGGCCCGCTGGGCATCGTGCTCGGCTGCGGTCTCGCCCCCTTGGCCTTCGTCTTCATGGTGGCTGTGCTCGCCCTCGACTTCTTTGTGTACTATCCCTTCTTCCGCATGTACGACAAGGTGAAGTGCGAGGAGGAGGCCAAGATCGGGGCCGAGGAGCTCGAGGAGCGCGCCGCCGCCAAGGGCGACGCCATGGGCAGGGCCTTCCAGGGCGAGGCGTCCGCCGACTCCGTGGCGCAGGCCGCCGTGACCCCGAAGGACCAGGCCGCCCTTGAGGCCGCCGCCGAAGGCGACAGCTCCCCGTTCGACGCCCTCAACGGCAAGAAGGTGCTGGTGCTCTGCGCCGGTGGAGGCACCTCCGGTCTCTTGGCCAACGCCTTGGCCAAGGCCGCGACCGAGCGGGGCATCGACCTCGAGACCGCCGCGGGGTCCTATGGCGCCCATACCGACATGATGCCGGACTTCGACCTCGTGGTCCTCGCGCCGCAGGTGGCCGTCAATGCCGCCGAGCTCAAGGCCGACACCGACCGGCTGGGCATCAAGAGCGTCGCCTGTGCCGGCAAGCAGTACATCGACCTCACGCGGGACGGCGAGAAGNCCCTCCGGTTCGTCTACGNCATCCTCTTCTCCAAGGAGGGCGACTAATGAAGCGATTCCCCGAAGGTTTCATCTACGGCGGCGCCACCGCCGCCTACCAGTGCGAGNGCGAGACCCTCACCCATGGCAAGGGGAAGGTCGCTTGGGACGACTTCCTCGCCGAGATGGGGCGCTTNCTCGGTGACCCGGCGAGCGACTTCTACAACCGCTACGGCGAGGACCTCGAGCTCTGCGAGCGGTTCGGCATCAACGGCATCCGCGTGTCCATAGCCTGGAGCCGCATCTTCCCCGAGGGTGCCGGGGCCGTGAATCCCGAGGGCGTGGAGTTCTACCACAACGTCTTCGCCGAGTGCCGCCGTCGCGGCGTGGAGCCCTTCGTCACCCTGCACCACTTCGACACCCCGGCCGCCCTCTACGACGACGGCGACTTCCTCAACCGCGCCACGGTGGATGCGTTCGTGGAGTACGCCCGCTTCTGCTTCGCCGAGTATGCCGACGACGTCACCTACTGGTTCACCTTCAACGAGATCTGGGCCGTGGCCACAAACCAGTACATCGAGGGCGTGTGGCCCCGCGGCCACCAGGCCCGTCTCGACCTCGCCTTCCAATGCGAGCACAACATGATGGTGGCCCACGCCCGCGCCGTGAACCTCTACAAGGAGATGGGATACGGTGGCAAGATCGGCATCGTCCACTCCCTGGAGTACAAGTACCCGGTCGACCCCGATAGCTTTGCCGATATCGCGGCGGCGAAGAACGAGGACGTGCTGCAGAACCAGTTCCTGCTCGACGCCACCTTCGACGGTGCCTACTCCGCCGAGTCCCTCTCTGTGGCCGAGCGCCTCTGCGCCGTGAGCGGGGGCTCCCTCGTCATCGAGCCCGGCGACATGGACGAGCTCGCATGCGCTGCCGAGCGCAACGACTACCTGGGCATGAACTACTACCAGAGCCGCTGGATCCGCGCCTACGACGGCCCCGACGTGNTGCACTTCAACGGNACGGGCGAGAAGGGCACGTCCCGCTTCTGCCTCGCCGGTGTGGGCGAGCGCGTGGAGCCCGACGATGTGCCGCGCACCGACTGGGACTGGCTCATCTACCCCAAGGGCATGTACGACCTCATCATGCGCATCACCATGCAGTGGCCCAACTACAAGGCGATCTACATCACCGAGAACGGCATGGGTTACAAGGACGAGCTGCGGGACGGCGTGGTCATGGACGGCNCGCGCATCGATNACATCCGCGAACACCTCGACTGGAACCTGCGGGCCCAGGAGGCCGGTGCCAACGTGCTCGGTTACTTCGTGTGGTCGCTCATGGACATGTTCAGCTGGAATAACGGTTACAATAAGCGTTATGGTTTGTTCTACGTGGACTTCGAGACCGGCGAGCGCATCCCGAAGGCGAGCGCCTACTGGTTTGCGGGGATCTCCGCCCGAGGCCAGCTCGACGTCTGATTCCCGTCCGCACCCCTGAGAAGGGAGGGTCCCATGGTGAACAAGGAGCCGTTCGGCCGTCTCCCCGATGGCCGCGAGGCCACCCGTTACGTCCTCGCCGGCCCTGGCATCACCGTGGGGGTCGTTGACCTCGGCGCCGCCGTGCAGTCGGTGTGGGTGCCCGACGCCCACGGCGTCTGGGCCGACGTGGCCCTGGGCTACGGTTCGGCGGCCGGCTACGCGGACGACGGCGTGCTCATGGGCGCCACCGTGGGCCCCATCGCCAACCGCGTGGCCGGCGCCGTGCTCGAGGTGGCGGGCCGCACCTGTCGCCTCGCTGCCAACGAGGGGCCCAACTGCAACCACACCGACACCTCGGCGTCGGCCCTGTGGAAGCGCGTCTGGGATGCGGAGGAGGGCCCGGACTCCGTGACCTTCTCCACTGTGGCGGAGGACGGCGAGTGGGGCCTGCCCGGTAGGCGCACCTTCTCGGTGGCCTACTCCATCGCAGGCCCGGGCGCCCTCTCCGTGCGCTGGCGAGTGGAGACCGACCGCCCCACCTTCTGCAACCTCACGAACCACGCCTACCTCAACCTGGACGGTCACGGGGCCGGCAGCGTGCTCGGCCACCGGCTCACCCTCGCCTGCCCCGCGTTCACGCCGGCCGACGCCCAGAGCCTCCCCACGGGAGAGGTGGTGCCCGTGGAGGGGACGCCCTTCGACTTCACCGGGGGGAAGGCCCTGGGCGTCGGGGTGGACGAGCCCTGCGACCAGGTGGCGTGGGGCCGCGGGTTCGACCGCAACCTCGCGGTGGGCGGCTGGGCCCCCGACGGCCGGCTGCGTCCCGTGGCCCGGCTCGAGGGGGAGTCGGGGCGGGTGCTCGAGCTCTCGACCACACTGCCCGGCGTGCAGCTCTACACGGGCAACTGGCTCGACGTCGCGGGCGCCAAGGACGGCGCGTCCTACGGCCCGCGCAGCGGCGTGGCCCTGGAGCCGCAGTACTTCCCCGACACGCCGCACCACCCGGCGTTTCCCGTCCCCGTCTGCGACGAGGGGCAGCCCTACGACGAGGGGGCCGTCTACGCCTTCTCGGTCACCCGACCCTGAGATGAGGAGAACCATGATCGACCCGCGCCGCATCGAGCGTCTCCAGGAGGTCTTTGACGCCGCCTACGGCTCCTCAGACGCGCCCCGCGTCCTCGCGGTGGCCCCGGCCCGCTCCGAGATCGCCGGCAACCATACCGACCACGAGGGGGGAGAGGTGATCGCCGGCACCCTCGACCGCGCCATCGTGGGCGTGGCGGCCGCGAACGGCCTCGACGTCATCCGCGTGACGAGCGCGGGGTTCGACCCCGTGGAGGTCTCGCTCGACTCCCTCGAGCCCCGGGCCGACGAGCGCGTCACCACCGCCGGCATCGTGCGAGGCATGGCGGCGTGCATGGCCGCCACCGGTCGCGAGCCGGCCGGCTTCGACATCGTCATGNACAGCGACATCCCCGCCGGCGGCGGCCTGTCGTCGTCGGCGGCCCTCGAGCTCGCCCTCGGGCGGGCCATGGAGCTGCTCTGGGAGGGCCGCGAGGTGGGCGCCGTGGAGCTGGCGCGCATGGGCCAGGCGGCCNAGAACCGCTACTTCGGCAAGCCCTGCGGCCTCATGGACCAGCGCTCCATCGCCGTGGGCGGTCTCGCCAACCTGGACTTCGCCGACGAGGGGGAGCCCGGTTGCCGGAGCCTCGCCTTCGACTTCGCCGACCACGGCTACGCCCTCTGCCTCGTGGAGGTGGGCTGCGACCACGCGGCCTTCACCGACGAGTACGCCGCCGTGCCCCAGGAGATGCAGGCCGTGGCTGCCGCCTTCGGGGAGGCCCGTCTCGACGAGGTGGGCGCCGACGACTTCGACGCCGCCGCCCCCGCCCTCCGCGAGCGCCTCGGCGACNGAGCCNTGCTGCGCGCCCTGCACTACTGGCGCGAGGACTCCCTCGTGGCCGCGCGCTGGGAGGCCCTGACCGACGGCGACATGGACCGGTTCCTCGAGCTCACCCGCGAGTCCGGCGCCTCGAGCGCCATGTTCCTGCAGAACGTCACCGCCCCCGGCGCCTACCAGCCGGCCATGGTGGCCCTGGCCCTGGCCGAGCGCCTGCTGGCCGGCCGCGGCGCCTGCCGCATCCATGGCGGCGGCTTCGGCGGGTCCATCCAGGCCTTCGTGCCCCTGGACGCCGTCGACGGATTCCGCTCCGCCATGGACGGCTGGCTCGGCGACGGCGCCTACCAGGTCTACGGCATCTCCGAGGAGGGGGCGAGGGCCTCATGGCTGTGAGCCTTTCCGNCGATATCCGCGCCCTGGTCGACTACGCCTCGGGCTGCGGCCTCGTGGACCCGGCGGACGGGGCCTGGGCGCGCAACTNCCTGCNCGAGGCCGTGGGTGCCGACGGCTGTGCCCATGGCTGGTCCGACNTGCCCGNGANCGNCCTGCCCGAGGGCGACCTCGACCTCGAGGCGGTCCTCGGCCGCCTGGCCGACGTCGCCGTGGCCAACGGCCTCTACGAGGACACNGCCGGCGGCCGCGACNGCGCCGCCATGGCCGTGATGGGCCGGCTCGTCCCGCGCCCCTCCGTCGTGGACGCCGCCTTCCGCGCCGTCGAGGCCTCCGAGGGGCCGCGGGCCGCCACCGACTGGTTCTACCGCCTCTGCTGCGACGCCGGCTACGTGCGCCGCGCGGCCATCGCCCGCAACGTGGCCTGGGTGTCGCCCACCCGCTGGGGCGACCTCCAGATCACCATCAACCTCTCCAAGCCCGAGAAGGACCCCCGCGACATCGCCTCGGCAGGGGCCGCCCCCGCCGACGGCGACGTGTACCCGGCCTGCCAGCTCTGCGTGGAGAACGAGGGCTATCCCGGCCGTCCGGCCTCCTCGCCCTTCGGCGACCACCCGGCCCGCCAGAACCTGCGCATCGTCCCCGTGACGCTGCAGGGCGAGCCGTGGGGCCTCCAATACAGCCCCTATGCATACTTCGGCGAGCACTGCANCGTCATGAGCCGGGAGCACCGTCCCATGCACGTGGACCGCACCTCCATGGCGTGCCTCCTCGACCTGCTGGACCGGTTCCCCCGCTACTTCTTCGGCTCCAACGCCGACCTGCCTGTGGTGGGCGGCTCCATCCTGTCCCACGACCACTTCCAGGGCGGCCGCCACGTGTTCCCCATGATGGAGGCGCCGGTCGAGGAGGCCTTCTCCATGGAGGGGTGCCCGGGTGTGGACTGCGCCGTGGTGCGCTGGCCCCTGTCGGTGATCCGCCTGGAGTCCGACGACCGCGACGCCCTCCTCGACGCCGCCTGCCGCGTGCTCGACCGCTGGCGCACCTACGACGACCCCGCCGTGGGNGTCCTCTCCCGGACGGGCGCCGTGCCCCACAACACCGTCACGCCCATCGTCTACCGGGTGGGCGACCGCTACCGGGCCGACCTCGCGCTGCGCTGCAACGTGACCTCCGACGAGCACCCGCTCGGNGTGTTCCACCCCCACGAGGAGTGGCATCACATCAAGAAGGAGAACATCGGCCTCATCGAGGTCATGGGTCTCGCCATCCTGCCGCCGCGGCTCGTGCCCGAGCTCGCCGCCGTGGCACGCTGTCTCGTGGCCGGGACCGACCCCATGGACGACCCGGAGGCGGCGCCCCACGGCGAGTGGGCCCGCGGGCTGGCCGGGAGGTACCCGGGCCTGACGCCCGGGGAGGCGGAGTCCGTGGTGCGCGGCGAGGCGGGCGACGTCTTTGCCCACGTGCTCGAGGACGCCGGCGTCTTCAAGTGGGACGAGGCCGGCCGCGCNGCCCAGCGCCGCTTCCTGGAGGCGCTGGCCTAGGGCCGCCCCATGGCAGACGAGAGGAGACACCGAGGGGGCGCCCGTGTCGCAGGATGCGGGCGCCCCCTCTCGTTCTGCGCGTGTGACACCGGGGTCCGGCCCATCGGTCGCGTCCCCTGTCGTCGGGTCGATGATATGGCAGCGGGGTGTCCCGCCGACGCGACGGGGGCGGGTCTCAGGTGAGGACCGCGGTGTACTGCTCGGTGGCCGTGCGCACGGCCTCGGGCAGGCCGCCCTCGCTCACGACGGCCGTGAGGCCGTCGAGGGAGTAGAAGCTGTAGAAGTCGCGCCGGTCGAACTTGCTGGCATCGGCGAGCAGGTAGCGCTCGTCGGCGGCGTCCAGGGCCACGCGCTGGAGGGCGCAGGCGTCCATGTTGCTGGCGTAGGCCTTGTCCTCATGGATGCCGTTGACGCCCACGAAGGCCTTGGTGACGCCCATGCGGGAGAGGGTCTCCTCGGCCAGGGGCCCCGCCAGGGCCCCCGTGCCCGGGCGGTAGAGGCCGCCGAGCAGGAACAGCTCCATCCCCGAGCGCTCCTCGAGGACGGCGAAGATGGGGAGGCTGTTGGTGACCACGCGCAGGGTGAGGTCGGGCAGGTTCGCTGCCATGGCCTCCACCGTGGTGCCCGACCCGAGGAAGACGGTGTCGCCCTCGCTCACCAGGGTCGCGGCCCGGGCGCCGATCTCGCGCTTGGCCTCCCGGTGCAGCAGCTGGCGCTCGGTGCGCGTGCGCTCCCGGGACAGGGTGAGGCCGTGGGCCGGCGCCGCGGATGTGGCCCCTCCCCGCACCCGCACGAGCCGCCCCGCCTCGGCGAGCTCGTCGAGGTCGCGGCGCACCGTCATCTCCGATATGTCCAGGAGCCGGGCGGCCGCGCGCACGGAGAGGTTGCGGTGTTCGTCGGTGAGGCGCACGAGGGCGTCTTGGCGCTCCGATTTGAGCATGGCTCCTCCGATGGTCGGCCCTGGGTCCCCGCGGGGTCTCTTCCATAACAATATAGAACATGGTGCGGAGCGGCGACGGGTCCCGTCAGCAAAGATTCGCACAATGGGAGGACCGGTGGGACCGGGGTCCCAAACAAGTTGTTAGGTATCCAAATGCATTATCTACCTAGGGTTTTCTTTCAGATATACCACTTACCGACGAAAAACGACCGTCGGTCCCCTCAGAGGGTCATGGTGTCCCACGGATTTTTACCGGGGTCATAATAGGCACAGATTCAAACAAAAGCTCTCTATTGCAAACAACACATCACAATTGGGAGACATCGCAACCAACGAGAAGGGGATCCGATGAAGGTAGGAGTCATCCTCGCCAGCCATGGGGAGTTCGCCCGGGCGGCCTTGGGCAGCGTCGAGATGATCGCGGGCCCGCAGCCCGACGTCCAGGCCCTGGCCCTGGGCGCCACCACGTCNCTCGAGGACTTCGAGGCGGCCTTCCGCGAGGCATGGGGGTCCCTGTCGTCTTCCTGCGACCACGTCGTGGTTCTCTGCGACATCCTCGGCGGCACNCCGTTCAACGTGGTGGCCCGGGCCAAGGCGGCGGGCCTCCCCCTCACCGCCTATGCCGGCCTGTCCCTGCCCGTGGTCATCGAGCTCCTCCTCTGCCGCGACCAGTGGGCAGACCCCGAGGAGCTGTCCCAGGCCGTCGAGGCCGCCGCTTCCCGCGCGTTCCAGGCCATCGAGGTGCCCGGCACCGACGAGGCCGACGAGGGCGACCTGTAGGTTCACCGAACCGGCGGCGCCAGCCGCCCGAAGAAGGGAGGGCTCCATGCCCATCAAGCTCGTGGACATCGACGACCGCCTGATCCATGGGCAGATCGCCACCACATGGATTCCTGAGTACGGTATCGAGCAGGTCATCATCGTGGACGACAAGGTGGCCTCCGACCCTGTGCAGAAGTCCGTGGCNGNTCTTGCGGTGCCCCAGATCAAGGTGAGCGTCTTCGGTGTGGACAAGTTCATCGACGTGCTCAAGAAGACCCAGATCAAGCGCGACACCCTCGTGCTGTTCACCAACCCCGTGGACGCGGAGCGCCTGCGGGAGGGCGGCATGGACTTCGACTACCTCAACGTCTCGGGCATGCGCTTCAACCCGAGCCGCACCCAGCTCCACAAGAACATGTCCATCACCCCCGAGGAGCGCGCCGCCCTGGAGCGCCTCATCGAGGCCGGTGTGGAGGTGTGGATGCAGCCCACATGCCGCGACCCCAAGGTGCTCGTCTCCGAGCTCCTGGCCGCCCACCCCGCCTGACCAGCAAGGAGCGGGCCCCGTCGGGGCCGCCCGTAGAGTAAGGAGCGTTCCATGATTCAAGCCCTGCTGCTCGCCGTGTGGGCGGGCCTGTGCACCTGGGACCAGTACGGTCCCCACCTGGGATTCCGCAAGCCCCTGCTCGCCTCCGTGGGCGTGGGCATCATCCTGGGCGACCTGCCCACCGCCATCATCATCGGCGCCACCATGGAGCTCATGTGGCTGGGTGTCAACAACATCGGCGCCTATGTGCCGCCCGACGTCATCTCGGGCACCATCGTGGGCTGCGCCCTGGGTATCATGTCCGGCGGCGACGNGGCCTCCGACACCGCCCTCGCCGTGGCCATCGGCATCCCCTGCGCCACCCTCGTCCAGCAGCTCAACATCCTGGTCATGACCACCAACATCACCTGGCTCCACAAGGCCGACAAGGCCGCCCTGTCCGGTGAGTTCGGCGCCGTGAACAAGTGGTTCTGGGCCGGCGCCGCCTCGTTCTTCCTCACCCGTGCCATCCCCGTCTTCATCGCCTGCGGCGTGGGCTCCTTCGTCATCGAGGACATCATGGCCTTCCTGCAGACCCAGGTGCCCTGGGTGCTCACCGGCTTCTCCATCGCNNGCGGCATGATGCCGGCCGTGGGCCTGGCGATGCTGCTCACCATGATGCTCAAGAAGGAGATGTGGATCTTCCTCGTCGGGGGCTTCGTGCTCGCCGCCTACCTGGGGGTCCCCACCATGGGCATCGCCCTTGTGGCCGTGGCCGTGGCCGGCTTCTACGACTTCGTGAGCGAGGGCTTCAAGCGGGTCGAGGACAAGCAGGCCGTCACCAAGGGCGTCCTGTCCACGGGCCCGGTCGTGACCGATCAGGACATCGAGGAAGAAGAGGAGTACGACCTCTAATGGCTGNCNACACCTGCACCCGCNCCGCCGAGTCGCCCGNCGTCTCCCAAGGCCGCGCCATCACCCGTCACGCCCTCAACCGCACCTTCGTGCGCACCCTGGGCTGCCAGTTCGCCCACAACTACGAGCGCATGCAGAGCCTCTCGCTGGTCTANNGCTTCGCGCCGGTGCTCGAGGACCTCTACCGCGACCGCCCCAAGGAGGAGCGCGTCGCCGCCATGCAGCGCCATCTCGNGTACTTCAACACCCANCCGCTGGCCATCCCGTTCATCCTGGGCNTCTCGGCCGCCCTGGAGGAGACGTGCGACGAGGACCAGAAGGAGACAGTGGTCGCCATCAAGACCTCGCTCATGGGCCCCTTCGCAGGCCTCGGCGACTCCCTGCTCAACCTCACCTGGACCCCCATCGCCGGCTCCATCGGCGCCTCCATGTGCCTGGCCAACGGGTCCATCCTCGGCCCCATCGTGATGTTCCTGCTCATCAACGCCCTGTACTGGCCCCTGCGCATCTTCGGGCTCTACGGCGGCTACGCCAAGGGCATGGAGATGGTGGAGCGGTTCGGCGTGGCGGTCTTCGAGCGCCTCGGCAACCTCGCCAACGTGCTCGGCGTCATGGTGGTGGGCGGCCTGATCCCCACCACCGTCAAGCTCGCCTGCGCCATCCAGGTGCCCCTCGGCGAGGGCGACCCCCTGGTGATCCAGGACCAGCTCGACAAGGTGCTCCCCTGCGCCCTGCCCATCCTGCTCACCTTCATCTGCTACCGCCTGCTCAAGCGCGGCCAGGGCAAGAACTCCGCCCAGATCATCATCGGCTGCATCGTGTTCGCCCTCGCCTTCGCCGCCCTCGGCTACTACGTGCCCGGCCTCGCCATCTTCGGCTAGGCCACCGTCACACCCCGTCCGTCAAGGAGCCCCCCATGCGCTGCGTCCTCGTTCTGCTCGACACCCTGCGCCGCAACAACCTGCGCTGCTACAACCCCGAGACCCGCGTGCAGACCCCCAACATCGATGCCTTCGCCGCCGAGTCCTGCACCTTCGACGAGCACTGGATCGGGTCGGCCCCCNGCATGCCGGCGCGGCGCGACATCATGTGCGGACGGCTGAACTTCCTGGAGCGCGGGTGGGGCCCCATCGAGCCCTTCGACGTGACCCTGCCCGCGCTCCTGCGCGACCACGGCGTCTACACCCACATCACCACCGACCACTGCCACTACATGCGCACCGGCGGNGAGGGGTACCTGCAGCTCTTCAACACTTGGGACTACCACCGCGGCCAGGAGGGCGACCCCTGGGTGAGCCGCATCGACGACCCCGCCAACATGCCGGGGACCTTCTACGGCCGCGTGCGTCGCCAGTACCAGCTCAACCGCGGCCGCTGGCCCCGCGAGGAGGACATGCCGAGCCCCCAGACGTTCCAGAGCGCCTGCGAGTGGCTCGACGACAACGCCGACGCCGACGANTTCTTCCTCATGGTGGAGGCCTTCGACCCCCACGAGCCCTTCGACGTGCCCGAGCGCTACATGGACCTCTACGGGGGCGGGGAGGGGCTCGACCGCGACTACTTCGAGATACCCCAGTACAAGCGGGTGAGCGAGGCCGAGGTCCCCGCCGAGGCGGTGGACTACGTCCAGCGCCGCTACGACGCCCTCGTCACCTGCTGCGACGACTGGTTCGGGACCTTGATGGACAAGCTCCGCGAGCGCGGCATCTTCGACGACACCCTCGTCATGCTCACCACCGACCACGGCTACTTCCTGGGGGAGCGCGACTTCCTCGGAAAGAANTACATGCCCCTNTACAACGAGCTCGCCCATCTGCCCCTGCTGGTGCACTACCCCGGCGGCGCCCGGGCCGGCGAGNGAGCCTNCCAGATCACCCAGAACATCGACGTCATGCCCACGGTGCTCGACCTGGCGGGANTCCCGGTGCCCGAGGAGGTGCAGGGCGTCTCCCTGATGTCGCTCGCCACGGACCCGTCGGCGCCCACCCGCGACTATGCCCTCTTCGGCTACCACGCCATGGACGTCAACATCACCGACGGGCGCTACACCTACATGCGGGCCCCCGTGCCGTCCAACGAGCCCTGCTTCGAGTATGCCGCCATCCCCACCACCATCCGCCGCTACCTCGGTGCCGACAGGCCCGCCGACATCGAGTGCGGACGCTTCCTGGCGCGGACCGACTGGCCCGTGTTCAAGGTGCCCGTGGACAGGCCCGGCATCATCGACCAGTCCGACGACGCCCTCAAGGAGGTGTCGGACACCAGGCTCTTCGACCTGGCCGTGGACTACGCCCAGCTCGACGACCTCACCTCCCACGACGACCCCGCCGCCAAGGAGGCCGAGGGGCGCATGGTGGGCCTGCTGCTGCGGGCCATGGACGAGTGCGACGCGCCGGCGGAGCAGTACGAGCGCCTCGGCCTGGGCGGGGCGGCATGAGGTACCTCAGCATGCTGGTGAAGCCCGCCTCGGCGGCGTGCGACATGGCGTGCTCCTACTGCTTCTACCGCGACCTCGCCCAGGNCNGGGAACGGGGGTGNCGCCCGGTCATGGACCGCCCCGTCATGGAGGCCGTGGTCTCGCGGGCCTTCGAGGCGGTGNCCGACGGGACGGTGNCCTTCGACTTCCAGGGGGGAGAGCCCACCCTGGCCGGTCTCGACTTCTTNGAGGCCTTCGTCGCGGAGGTGGAGCGCCGCCGCGGCGGCTGCCGGGTCTCCTACGCCATCCAGACCAACGGCCTCGCCCTCGACGAGCGCTGGTGCGAGTTCCTCGGGCGCAACCGGTTTCTGGTGGGGGTCTCGCTGGACGGGACCCGCAGCCNCCACGACCGCCTGCGCCCGGCCGCCGACGGCGGGGCCACGTGGTCGCGGGTGGCCGCGTCGCTGGGGCGCCTGCGAAGGCACGGGGTGGAGCCCGCGGTGCTGTGCGTGCTCTCCTCGGAGCTGGTCCGCCACCCCCNGCAGGTCTACAGGGGGCTTGCCTCCCCGGGGGCCCGCCACGTCCAGTTCATCCCGTGTCTGGGGCCCGCCGAGGGTGGGGACGGCTCCCCGCGGTCGGCCGAGATGGCGTCCCACGCTCTGACCCCCGGGCGGTTCGTCCACTTCTACCGGGGCTTCCNCGACGCCTGGGAGAGGGGTCAGGCCGAGGACGGCCCCATGGCGGTGGGGCTCTTCGACGACGTCATGGNCCTCTCCCNGGGGCGCAGGCCCAGGACCTGCGGCGCCCTGGGGGCCTGCGCCCCGCAGTTCGTGGTGGAGTCCGACGGGTCGGTCTACCCGTGCGACTTCTACGCCTCCGACCGGTGGTGCATGGGCAACGTGTGCTCCGACACCATCGAGGCCATGGCCGCGGGCGCCGTGGTGGAGGGCTTCTTGTCCCGCCCCCGCCGGGCCGACGGCGACGCCCCGTGCACCGACTGCGGCTTCGAGGGCNTCTGCCACGGGGGGTNCCCNCGTCTCTCCACGGCCTTCGCGGCCGACGGGCGCTGCGGCTACCGGGAGTTTCTGGAGTACGGCTACGGGCGGCTGGCCCGGCGGGCCCGGGAGCGCGTGGGGAGGATGCCATGAGCCTGAACCCTGCCGACGGCCTCGTGGCCCTTGTGAGCCTCGTGGCCTCCACGGTGGGGGCCGTCTGCGGCGTGGGCGGCGGGATCCTCATCAAGCCCGTGCTCGACGCCGTGTCGTCGATCGACGTGGCCACGGTCAACTTTCTGTCGGGGGCCACGGTGCTGTCCATGACCGCCTACTCCGTGGCCCGGTCGATCCATGCGGGGTCGGGGTCCATGGACCTCTCCCGGGACACGCCCCTGGCCGTGGGGGCCGCCTTCGGGGGCCTCGCGGGCAAGCAGCTCTTCTCGGCCGTGAGCGGCCTTTTTGGGAATCCCGACAGGGCCGGGGCCGTGCAGGCGGCCGTGCTGTGCGCGGTCACGGCGGGGGCGCTCGCCTACACCCTCGCCAAGGACCGCGTGGCCACGCGCCATGTGGAGAGCCGTGGCGCCTGCGTCGCCATCGGCCTCGCCCTGGGCACCTGCTCGTCGTTCCTCGGCATAGGGGGAGGGCCCATCAACCTGGTGGTGCTGTTCTACTTCTTNTCCATGGACACCAAGCGTGCCGCGGCGAGCTCCCTCTACATNATTCTGTTCTCCCAGACGGTGAGCACCGCGGCGTCCCTTCTCACCCAGGACCTGTCGGCCGTGAACCCGGCGGTGCTGGCGCTCATGGCCGCCTGCGGCATCGCGGGGGGCGCCTTGGGACGCCGACTGAANGCCCGGGTTGACGCCCGCTTTGTGGACCGGCTGTTCGTGGCGCTCATGGTGGTCATCATCTTCATAAACGTGTACAACCTGGCGGCCTTCGGGGCGGTGCGTGGGTAGAAGCCGAGAGGCCCTGTCCCCTCCAACCGAAAGCGCCCCATGTATTGGATCATCTGGCCCGTCTGCCTCGCCGCCTGTCTCATAGGCTCCATCTGCGGCCTGGGGGGCGGTGTCATCATCAAGCCGGCCCTCGACCTGTTCGGGTCCATGGACGTGGCCCAGGTGAGCTTCCTGTCGGGGNGCACGGTGCTGGCCATGGCCCTCTACTCGGTGCTCCGGGCCCGGGCCAAGGGGACGCTCTCGGCCGAGGCCAAGGTGGACACCTCGGTGGCCGTCGGCGCCGTGGTGGGCGGCCTCGCGGGCAAGCAGCTCTTCTCGGCCCTTTCGGCGGCCTTTCCCTACCCGCGCATCGTGGGCTGCAGCCAGGCGGCGGCGCTCTTTGCCGTGTGCCTGTTCACCATCGCCTACACCGTCGTCAAAGACCGCCGCGAGATCCACGGCCACAGGCTCTCGGGATGGCTCCCGGGGTGCGCGGTGGGCGTGGGGCTGGGTGCTGTCTCGGCCTTCCTCGGCATCGGCGGCGGCCCGCTGAACATCGTNGCCNTGACNTTCTTCTTTGCCATGGCGAGCAAGGACGCCGTCCAGGCCTCGCTCTACATCATCCTGTACTCCCAGACCGCCGCCACGGTCATGGCCCTCGNCACCCAGGACCTCTCCGGCATCGACCCGGTGCTGCTGGTGGGCATGGTGGCCTTTGGCATAGCGGGCGCGGCCGGCGGACGCACCATCAACGGGCGCCTGTCCAACGCCACGGTGGACCGGCTCTTCATAGGGCTTCTCGTGGCGATCATGGCCATCACGGTGGCCAACTTCCTCGGCTTTGCGGCGATGTAGGGGCCGGCGGCGGTGTGCGGTTGGCGCCGGCGGGCGGCTCTCAGCGCACGAATGTGCGGCAAAGGCGCTCGAGTGCGCGGGATAANCACGCCAAAAGCCATTCGATGTGCGACGGGCCGGCGAATGCCGCCCAATGTGCGACAAGATCGCAGCGAACGGGCGCGGATGAGCGGAATCAGGCCCAAATCGCCCACTCGAGGCCGTTTNCCGCGGCCCGGCCGCGCACTGGACGCCTTTCGCCGGGGCGTCGCGCACTGGNCACCCTTCGCCGCAGGGACTCGCGCACCCAAGGCCCTTCTCCGCAGGGAGCCGCACACCGGATGCCCCTTGCCGGGGCGCCGCGCACCCTCCCTCCCCCGCGATTACCACCATCGGTGACGGCCGAAGCAGGTCCCATGGAGGGAGCCGCGGCGTCGGGCCGACGACGGCGAGAGCGGGTCGGGCCTCCGACCGCGCAGGACGAGGGCGAGGTCGTCGACGAGCACGTCGGTCATGGAGGGGATGGAAAGGGTCTCNCTGGCCATGCCGACGAGGTCGTCTCCCAGGGCCCGCGCGGCCAGGCGTCGCCGGTCGTCGCTTCCTCGGCGCCGGGGGTCGTCGTGCCACCAGCTCGAGTCGTACTCGCAGGCGAGGTGTTTCTCCGGCCAGTAGAAGTCGTAGCNGATGGCCTGGTTCTCGGGGAGGTGGACCCGGGCGCGGGGCGTGAGCTCCACGCGGTGGTTGAGCAGCGGGCTGGGGAGTCCGGCACCCCCGGAGCGCCGCGGCGTCACGGCAAAGGTGGCGAACCCCGACTCCCGGGGCGACGCCGACCCGTCGATGACCCGGTCGGCGGCGCTGCGTGCGACATCCGTCCCAGGCGCCCCCGGGGCGAGGCTGTGGGCCGCCTGCCGGAGGGCGTCGCCGTGGGCCTGTGGGGTCCTTGTCCCAAAGCCGCAGTCGAGGTCGGCGCGCAGCTCGTAGGTGCCGCAGAGCTGGAAGGCCAGGAGNANCGCCTGGGNTGCGTNGAGCTCGCGGCAGCGCAGCAGGAAGTGGAGGGCGGGGGAGACCACGTGGATGGGCTCCTCGCCGGGTCCGGTGCGCACGCGGCAGATGGCCCCGGGGAACAGCGGACCCGACCACACCGGGCAGTGCAGCCCAGGCCGCCGGCGCCGCGCTGCCGCGGATGGGACCAGCACCTCCACGGGGACGTCTTGCTCGGGTACGCCGAGGAGCGCCGACGTCACGGCAAGGCAGTCCCGGTAGCGCGGCTTGCTCTCCAGGGCACGGACCGCCCGGAGGGTGGGGAGGGAGGCGGAGAGGATCTGCGCACACTCCTCCTCCGAGTGCACCGGGGTGAGGGTCGCGTGCGAAAGGTACACGTTGCGCGCACTTATGCCAGCCAGAACCAACGCCATGGCCGGAGCCTATCAAGGGTCCCGGGCCTTTGGGGCGGAGGGGGCCGACGTCGTTACAATCCGGTAATTTAAGTTAAGTATCTGACATATACGGTCAGTAATATGTCGAGTTGCGGTCAGTTATCAGTCAGAATTCTACTGCGTGTTGTTGGGATTCGACGGACGG